>DASPXY010001199.1:0-4747 GCA_035637055.1 Gemmataceae bacterium
TCGTAATCGACCAGGACGGGCACATCACCGACCACCATGACGTTGCCGTGTTGCAGGTCGCCGTGGCAGATGGAGGCCCCCCACAATTCTTCCAGGAGCTTGACCCACCGCTCGGCCATGCGCAACAGGCTCTGGCGGTCGCCGGCCTGGACCGTCTGCCCGACCCACTTGTCCAGGGTAACGCCCCGCACCCAGTCCATGACCTGCACAGGATACCAGTCGGTCTTGATGCGGACGCCGCGCGGGTCGTAGTGGAAATCGACCAGACAAGTCGGGCGGCCACGTTCCTTGAGGTAGTCGGAGATCGCCTGATAACGACCTTCCCGTTTCGGCTGCGGATAGAGGAAGAACTTGATGGCCTTCTCGTCGGTGCCGTTCTTCAATTTGCAGACGATGGCGAACTGGCCCGAACTTGGTTTGGGGCGTCCCCACTTGTCTGTCTCCGCAACATAGGCCTGTAAACGCGGATCGCGCAAGAAGCGCGCAGGGTGCTGCATTGCCTCCAGGTAGTCACCGCCATTGGGCCAGTTGCTCATGACGCTTTCGCCTTTGAGTACCCTCGCCGCCTCCGCGGGTCAACGGAGGATGTTGTAGCCGTGCATGTGAAGCAGCCAGAGAATGGGCTCCATGATGCCGAACGGCACAATTCCTCGGCGCTTTCTCAGATCCGTCTCTCCCAGATCTTCCTCGATCAGGCTCACCGGCGTCATCGGGAAGAACAGGCAGCGCCCGCCGAAAGACTCCTTCAGGGTTCGCCGGATGTTCCACCCAGGGAACATCAGGGGTAGTTGCTCCTCGCAGAGGCGCGAACGCTGACGCAGCAGCTGGAGGGTGATGGGCTGGTGCTCGGTCTTGAGCAACTCCTTGATCCAGTCGGCCCACTTGCTATTCTTGTCGCCCAGCAGGTCCAGTTTGGAAATGCAGACCGCGACCGGGAGGTTGAGCCGGTCGCGGGGGCTCAGGTGCCGGATTTTGCGCATCTCCGCGCAGAAGTTGGCCACGGCGCGGATCTGGTCCTCCATGCTCAGGTCGCCCAGGGCGCCCCCGCCGTGGATCTGTGTGGGATCCAGGAACAGGACGAAGCCCTCCATCATCAGGGCGCGCATGCGGATTTCTGCCGCGATGGTCCCCAGCTTGACCAACTCGCCGCTGAAGTCGAAGAGGTTGAGCATGCCGTGACCGCGTTTCAGCCGATCCGTATCCTCGAAGTGAAAGACCAGCGGATAGGGGAAGTCATCGCCTTCCGGGTTGGTCGCGCGGGCGTTGTTCCGGCTCTTCAGGATGGAATCGATCAGGGCGTCGAACTTCTCGTCCATGAGGGAAGGTTCCTTCGAGAAGACCGCCTCGACCGCCACGCGCTTGTTCTTGACCATGTCGTAGGCGGTCACCAGCCAGTGCGTCTTGCCACTGCTGCGAATGCCGACGGTTGGGAAACAGAGTCGCGGCAACTGCCGGTAGTTGTCGTCGAAATCGTACTGGCACTCGCCGCAGTGGACGTGCCGCACCTCGGGAAAGCGCTTGCCCCGAACCTGGCTCGTCCGCATCTCAAGTTGGTCCTCCGACAGGCAGCAAGGACACTTGTTGCCCTCCTCCTCTAACTGCTGCTGCAGGCGCCTGCGCCTGTGCCACAACGGCACGAAGGCGAGCACGGCCAGCACGCTGCACAGGCCGATGCGGGTGCCGCCGCGCACCAGGGCGTTGTCCTGCTCGCGACCGATGCCTGCCTCGAACTGCTGCTTCTTCGCAGTGACCTGGTCGAAGGCGGCACGTCCCTCCTTGGCGGCCAGCTCCGTCGTGTGGGCCGCGACCAGGGCGGCATGGAGTTTCTCGTAGGCGGCCTCCTCATCCTGGCGCAGACCGGGGGCGAGGGGCGCGAGGAACTCTTCCCAGCGTTTCAGGAGTTCGCTACGGCTTTTTCTGACCTCTTTCTCCAGTTTGATTCTATCCGTATCCAGTTTCTCTATTTCTTGGCGCAGCTGGCCTCGGCTGGCGTTGAGCGCCCCGACCTCGCTGGCGCGGCGATGGGGGCCAGCGCCGGGCGGCGAGATGGCCGGCAGGCCGCCGCAGCCGGAGACTCCCAGCAGCGCCAGCAGGAGCACCGCCACGCCCATTTTGCCGTGGAAGCGGAGCCAGCGCCGCACCGCACGCCGGTTGCTATGCACCCCGAGCAGGTAGCTGACAAAGACAATCACGGCGCCCAGGACGAGGAGGTAGAGGGTGAAGTCGTCCCACCAGGCAAAGAAACCACCTTGCTCCAGGTTCACGCCCCGGCGCGTCTCGTAGTCGATCCATTTCTCCAGCAGCTCTGCCCGCGCCAGTTCGGCCTTTTCGACACCGTCCAGGGCTTCCGCCGCGCTCTTGTTCATGCTGGTCTCGAGCTTGCCAAGTTCCTCCAGCCGTTGGTCGTCGTGTTTGAGGTGCTCGTTGATCACCTGCAGCAGCCGGTCAAAGCGCGTGAGATCGCCGACCCGCATCGCCTCCTTGTGGTGCGTCCTCGGATCCAGACACTCTTTTTCCATGCGGAGCACAGCCACTTCTGCCTGCTTTTTGAGCTTCGCTTGCTGCAGGGGAATGGTCTGGCGGGTGAGGGTCACCAGTTCCGAAGAGGCGACCGAGGGGCTGGAGAGCAAGGCCGCCAGGGCGAGGAGCAGGGATGCGAACGGCAGACGCGCTTGCATGAGGATCACCTTTTTGCCAGGGACGACGAGGGCGGCTGGCCACGGGGGATCGTCCCAGGCGCAAGCGGCGGACCGCAGGCGCCGGGCAACGCGTATCCAGATGGTACGGGGAGGAGTGCCGCGCAGGGCGAGCGGTCCAGCACTCCGTGGGGGATGGGTGAGCGGTGAGGCCGCGCCGATCCGCGCCGTCGGGGTCGAGGGCCGCGTTCGCCGGCTCCTTCCGGCACTCCCGGAAGTCCCCCCCCTTTCGAGAGGGACAAAGACCGCTTTCATCGATCCCTGACGAGTGGAAGGCGGTAGCGAAGATTCATGGTAATGGGGGCGCCGAGGGGATGCAAGGGCAAAGAGATCGGGAAAACCCTGGCGGCCAGCGGCTATTTTCGTTCCGTCACACCCCACACCAGGATCGTCGTGTCGTCGCTGCCGGAGGCGAGCCAGCGCCCCTCGGGCGAGAACGCCAGCGCCGTGACCGGCAGGGCGTGCCCGGAGAAGCGGCGCCGTCTCTGGCCCGTAACCAGCTCCCATATCTCCACATCCTTCCCCCCGCTGTCCAGACTGCCGGCGGCCAGCATTTTTCCGTCCCGCGAGAAAGCGAGAGCACCGCCCCTTCCCCACGAGGTGAACAGGATAGCCCCGCTCAACTCCCGATATCGCTTGCCGGTTTGCAGCGACCAAACGCGGACGGTGTTGTCGGACGTGCTCCCTGAGGCCAAGTAGCGGCCGTCTGGCGAGAACACGAGGGCGTGCGGCAAACTCGCATTGGACTGGTCCTCGTGTGGCTTTCCCAGGCGCCAGACGATTTTGCCCGTGGCGGCGTCCATTACGTGAATGGTTTCGTCGCGCTCGAACCAGGCGACATGGCGGTTGTCGGGCGCGAAGGCGAAACGGATTTTGCAAGCCTCGGCAGGCAACACACACAAGGTTCGGCCGCTGCGCAGGTCGAGGAGTTGAAATCTTTCACGACCCGAATTATCGCTGATGCTCAGCACCGCCAGCTCCCCGTTGGACGAGATGAAACTACTCCCTGGCGTGTATTGGTTGACCGCGGCGTCGAGTTTGCGGACGGGCTTCCCCGAGGCTCGGTCATACAGGTGCAACTTGCGGCCCTCGCGGATCACGAGTGCCAACGTGTGATCCGGCGAGACGGGCGCCGGACTGCGGTACAGTTCATCCTCGCTCAACCGCCTGCCGCCGGCTGCCTGCCACGTCCCCGTCTCCCAGGCCAACAGCCGCTGTGGGAATTTCCACGATTCACCGTTGCCCGAGAGCAGACGTTTGCCGTCGGCGGTAAATGTCAAGTGGTTGACCGGTTGACGATGGCCCGCCCACGACAGGACTTCCTTGCCGGTCCGTGTATTCCAGATGGACAGGTAGTTGTTAACCATCAGCAGGAGCCGCTCGCCGTCGGGGAAGAAAGCGGCGGCGCTGTGGGCGCCACGCGATTCCCACCCCGGTAGGGCGAACTCCTTGACGACCTTACCCGTGCCGACGTCCCACACCAATGCCGCCTGATGGCCAAACGCCGTCACCAATCGCTTGCCGTCGGGGGCGACGGCGAGGTCGAGGAAATCGTACCGATCCTTGGGAAGCGGAAACCGTTGAAGCTCTTTCCCCGTCAGGAGATCGCAAAGGGTGATGATGTCGCCGCCGTCGCCCGCCACGACCCTCTTGCCGTCGGGGGCAATCGTGCCGATGCCCCGCTCCGGGGCACGCCGCAACAGCTTGCGTTCGGCAACATTCCACACCGCGCCCATGAACCCGGGATCATTGGCGCGTTGACCATTGATCTCCAGCAACTCAAGGTGAGCAGTGAAGAGAGTGCCCTCCCGCGAGAACTCGGCGGGGCCGTAAATGTAATACACGCGACCTTGCTTGTTCAGATCGGTGAAGGCATCCCAGCGGCGGAGTTCCTTGCCCGTCTTCGCGTCCCACGAGTGGACCTTTCCGAACGGGCTCAGGGCCAGGACCGTTTTGCCGCCATCCGCGAACGACAGTGCCCCCACCGCGGTCCCAAGCCCTTCGAGACGGTGCAGTTCCTTGCCGCTCGCGAAATCCCAGACGAGGACGAA
>DASPXY010001200.1:0-2669 GCA_035637055.1 Gemmataceae bacterium
GTCGTCGGGCAACGGCAACTTGTGGGCACGCGGGTCACTGCCGCCGCATTGCACGAAGTACCACTGCTGGGCCAGCTTGGTGATGTTGTGCCAGAAGATCACGTGGGCGGAGATGATCTCGCCCGAACGCGGATCGTGGACGTGCGGCCCCATCGCGTTCATCGTCGGGTCGGCGACCCAGCGAATCACCGAATAGCGGGCGTCCTCCGGATCCCACGTCGGATCCTCCTTGACGGTCGGCGCCTGCTTGCAAATGATGGCGTTCTTGAAGCCGGCCTTCTCGAAGGCCGGCTTCCAGTCTTCCACACCCTTCATGAGGTACGGCCGCCATTTCTCCGGCACCTCGCGGCTGAGATAGAACACGATCGGCTTGATCGGCTCGGAGAGCGCCGCCTTCGGATCCTTTTTCTCCAGCCGGAAGCGGGCGATGTACTCCTTACGCTGCATCCAGTCCTTGGTGCCCGAATAGTCCTCGAAGGAGCGCGTGAAGTAACCGACGCGCGAATCGAAGTAGCGGCCGCGCATGGGTTGGTCGGGGAGCAGCGTCATGCTGTAGTGGACGACCATCGTGGACGCCTTGCCCCCGCCGCCGAAACGGCCTGGCCCCGGCGGTCCCATCGGCACCCCCCCACCGGCACCGCCGCGGAAGTTCAGCATCAAGCGCGTCTCGATGTTGGTCGGAAAGGCCCGCAGTTCCTCGACGAACGACTCGCCGATGCCGCTCGGCCCGTTGACCAGGCCGGCGTCGCTGGTGAACAGCGAGTTGACCGCGATCACCGCCGACTTGTCCTTGCCCTCCGTCTCGATGTTGAAGGACATCAGGAGTGAGGCAAGATCGGCCGACTCGACGGCCCGTTCGATGGCGCGGCCGTCGGAGCGCTTCTCAAAGGACGCCTGCCAGAGCAGAACCTTGTTGCCGCGCCGCGCCCAGCGGACGACACGATTGCCCAGCGCCTTGCCGCCCCAGCCCGCCCCGCTGGACGCCTTGGCGACCTCGGCCATCCACAGGAAATACTTGCCGTACGCCGCCTCGGGAATCTCGAAATAGATCTTGTCCTCAATGCGGTGGACGGTGAAGATCCCCTTGCTGGTCTTCGCCTCCGTCGTGATGACGTCCTCGTATTTCCTCAGCCCGGTGGGCCTGGGGACCTTGCCTCCCTTGCCCTTGAGGTCTTTCGGGTCGAGTTTCTTTTCGACCTCCTTGTCGGGAGGTTTCGGGTCACCGGGCTTCTTGTCCTGTGCCCAGCCAGGTGCGGGCAAGTGAAGCAGCAGGGCGAGCAAGCCCGCGAAGGTGACGGTCAGGATGCGCGGCATGGAGCCTCCAGGTAACGAGACGGAAAACCGCCTTTGGATTCGGATCTCTTACTTGTATCCTGACGCGCAAGGGCTGTAAAGGAGGGATCCGCGGAATTGCGAAAGTTCGGCTTCGCGGTGAAACCCCTCCCCCCCGACCCCCTCCCCGCAACGGAGAGGGGGAGAAGAAGGCTCCTTTGGCTTGCTCCCCCTCTCCGTTTCGGGGAGGGGGTTGGGGGGAGGGGTTTTCCTACCGGGACTTGCCCGCTCGCGCACGCGCGTGTAAAAGGAAGGCGTTCCTGTTCAGATGTCGCAACCGGGAGGGGCTGCCGATGGCATCGCTATTTCAGCGCCTGAAGGCGCGGCTCGCCTTGCAGATGAGGCGCCTGTTCCGGCCGCGCTGGTTATACCTGCTAGCGAAGCGGCTCCGGCCGATCAGCGTCATGGCCGGCATCGACCGCGGCCGGCCCATCGACCGCTACTTCATCGAGAAATTCCTCGACGCCCGCCAGCACCTGGTCCGCGGCCACTGCCTGGAGATCAAGGACAACGCCTACACCGTTCGCTTCGGCGGCTCGAAGGTGACCAAAAGCGACATCCTCGACATCAACCGCGAGAACAAGGAGGCCACGATCTATGGCGATCTTAAAAATCTGTCAATGATCGCGGACGAGACCTACGATTGCTTCATCCTGACGCAGGTGCTGCAGTACGTGGACGACCTGGATCGGGCTCTCAGCGAGTGCGTGCGCATCCTGAAGCCGGGCGGGGCGTTGCTGGTGACCGTGCCGTCGCTGGGGAAACTCGACGGGCAGGAGGACAACGTCATCGGTCACTACTGGCGGCTGACGCCCGACTCAGCCCGCTACCTGTTCCGCAAGCATTTCCCCGCGGAAAACCTGGAGATCCAGGGGTGGGGCAACATCCTGGTGGGGTTGAGCTTCTGGATCGGGCTGGCCTGCGAGGAGATGTCGCGGAAAAAGCTCGATTACTACGACCCGTCGTTCGCCTGCGGCGTTTCCATCCAGGCGATCAAGCCGGCGACGGCTCCAACTGGAGCGCCGGCAGCCGAGGTGCCAGGCAGTTCGTGACACGTTGGAAGGGATGCCCCACCAGCGAGGGAAACGATGAAGGCTACGATGGCGGTGTCACCGCATCGCCGCCTGCCGACGCCGGTTGGCAAGCCAATCCTCGAGGTGCTGGCTCAGGGCGGCATCGGAATCGCCGACGATGAGCATTTTTTTCAGCTTTTCGCTTGCAGATGCCACGGTCCGTGATTAACACAGCTATTTGAGAACTTCTTGGCGCATCGAATCGTGCCTTCGCACTCCGCGAACAATGCCAGCGAGACCCGTCATGAAGACATGGCAACATCT
>DASPXY010001201.1:0-8846 GCA_035637055.1 Gemmataceae bacterium
ATACAACCGAAAGGGCTCATCGTCCAGTAGTCCGCGAGCTGCCCGGCCTCTGCCTTTTACCTTTTTTGTGGAAATTGCGCGCAAGGAACCTTCCGCACGGCGTTCTTTCCATGTACCCTGGACTGAGGGAAATCGACTCAAGACTTCTGCCTTTCTTGCGGAGGTAATCGACGATGATCCGGGTTAGACTCTTGCACGGTTCTGCGGTCGTGGCCTTCAGCGTGGGCGCCTGGCTGCTTGCTCCCGGTGGGGTGTCTGCCCAGAGCAAGTCGACAAACCCCAAGGATCCGCCGCCGAACCTGCGCGGCAAATCGACGAACCCCCAGGACAAGTCGGGGACGAAGATCGGCTCGGGTTCCGGCACGAAAGGCACGGGGAGGAACCCCTCGGGCGACTTCAACACGACCCGGCCACCGTCGAATCCTTCTTCGACCTACATCACCCCCACGACTTTCCCGAGCGCTGGCCCCGGCTATTTCAATCCGGGGAACACCCGCCCCTATACGCCGTCCACTCCCGACGGCTATGCGCCGTATGCTCCGTATCCACCGCCGTCGTACACCAATCCGGGGACTTACCCGATCTCGAATCCCTTCGCCCCGATTTCCTACCCGAACCCTTACCCGCAGCCACCGATTGGGATTGGTGCGTACCCCCCCTATCCGAGCCCCTACCCGCAGCCGTACCCGTCGCCGTACCTTTCGCCGCAGCCGTACCCGTCACCGTACCCGTCGCTGCCGCCGACTTATCCGTATCCGTCGCCGCCGATCACCCAGCCGTATCCCTACCCGTCCCCGGTGAATCCGGCGTATCCGACGAATCCGTACCTGCGGCCGTTCCCGCAGCCCGGGTTCCCGAACCCCTACCCGACACCGTCGTTCCCGAGCTACCCCATGCCGCCGTACGCGACCTATCCCATGCCGTCGTTTCCCACGTACCCCGGCCCATTCCCGCAGCCTTCGTGGCCAGGGCCCTACGGACCGCAGCCTTTCTTCGGTATGCCGTCGGGCGTCTCAGGCCCGGGGATGTACCTGCTTGGGGGATCGGGTTTTTAGAGGCTGTAACAGAACCCCTCCCCCCAACCCCCTCCCCGAAACGGAGAGGGGGAGAAGAGAAGCGCCCTCTGGCTTGCTCCCCCTCTCCGTTTCGGGGAGGGGGTTGGGGGGGAGGGGTTCTGTTACAGCCTGTTAGAGGCTGTCAATGCAAAACGGCCAGGCTTCCCGGACGAGTCCGGAGCCTGGCCGCCAGCAGGGTCATGGCCGGGGATCGGGCCAACGGGGTTACATGTTTTCGCGCTTCTCCTCCACGAGCGTGCGGATGCGCTCGGCCAGCAGGGTCACGTCGAACGGCTTCTTGAACGCCTCGCTAAACCCCTTCTCGAGCAACTTCTCCGGCTCGGCCTCATCTTCGCTCGCCAGAGCAATGATCAGGGTCTGTTCGTACTCGGGTTTGCGACGCAGGTTGCCGGCGATCTGCAAGCCCTCGGTACGTCCCATGGCCAGGTCGATGATGATCGTGTCGGGGCGGAAGCTCTCGGCCTGAATGCCGGCCTCGAAACCGCTCGCCGCCAGTTCATATTTGAAATCGTCGTCCTCCGGGAGCAGCTCCCGCACGCGGTCAACGAAGAGTTTTTCGGCGCCCACGATGAGGATCTTGTGCAAACCCTCCTCTTCGAGTTCCCCCAGGGGCATGCCGTGCTCCTTGAGGAATTTGATGAGGTGCTCGCGGGGAATGCGCCGGTCCTGGCTGCCGGGAATGCGGTAGCCGCGGAGCCGGCCTGAATCGAACCATTTACTGACCGTGCGGGGCGCGACTTTACAAATCTTCGCGACCTGTCCGGTAGTAAAGACTTTTTTCATGGCAGGTACTCCAATTCCGTTAGTTTGCTACGTCCTCCCCGACCCACCACACGCTGCGCCGGGGAGTCACCCGCCCACCCTCGCGGTCGCCTCCTGCGGGCGGTTGTGGGGGACGACCGCCAGGGGCTTCCTGCCAGGAACACACGCCTCTTCGGGACCGGGGCGGGGACACGAACCGAACAAAGCAGGCTGGACACGGCGCAACCCCGAAGGGCAGCAACCGCTTGATCGTACACCTCAGTTACCATCTACATCGGCAGGGGGAGTCCCCAAGATGAGAGATAGCCCACACTTTGGGGATGTTCTGTGAATTCGCCCTCTTCCGTGCATCCTTCACCTTGCCGGGCTTGACCCCGACGCCGAGGCGCACCACGACCTCCGAAACAAACACTCCCAGGGATTTGTGCTCAGGGGTTGCGGTCGAACGTGAAGAAGGCTTCGGGCGGCAAGGTGTTGAGAAGATGAGTGCGTCGGTCGCCGCCCTTCCGATCCGGAAACATTATAACCGTGCAGGCAAGGGCAATCTTGCCGTTTGTACCAGAAGTAGTCCTTCGGGCATGCGGACAAAACCGCTGAGGGAGCGGCGAACGGCCGGCGTAAGCCGGCTGGTGTCAGCGACTTACCAGCCGGCTTACGCCGGCCGTTCGCCAGGGTTGTCCGCTCGCTCGAAGGACCAATGACTAAGAGCTACCGGACAAGACTCCCGTGCGACACTGAGATACCAACCCGAAGCGTAAGCGAGGGAAAGGGTTACCCTCGCTTACGCTTCGGGTTGGTAAGGGTTTTGTCCGGTAGCTTTAAGGACTTTGAAAGGATTGCTCTTGACCCATTTCGCGTCCAGGTTATAGTCCCTGCCCCGGCGGTCGGGGGACACAGCCGCTCGGGACGATTCCGCGGGGAGGGGAACCCATGCGTGACTTGTGGCGGTGGCTTGGTATGCTCTTGCTCGTCGTGGCCGGTTGCCGAACGACTCCACCGAACCTGAAACCGCCACCGCAGCCCGAGGAGTACAACAAGCCGCCGGAGAACGATGCACGGTACGATAAACCGTACCGCTATCCGACCAATGACGATCCCACAAATCCGCTGCGCAAGTCAACCGTTGGAAGTGGGGGCGTCATGCCCGCGCGGGGGCTGCGCAATCCTGGCATGATGCCGGGCGGCTTCTAAGCGTGATTTTCCGGCGAGCGGGGGGCGTATTGCCGTCGCGGTTGGCCGACCGCGACGGCGTCCTGGCTCCTCTATTCTACCGCCACGGCAACCGCCGCGCCAGCGTCTTCGGGCCTTGGCTCGTCCTTCTTCGGCTGCGGGAACAACCACGTCCGGACGTGCTCGGCCACGGCCTTGAGCCGCGCGTCGCTGATCGTCTCGCGGTAGTGGCTCGACATGTGGTCCACTTCGTGCCCCATGATAAAATCAGCCGCGGGTTGGTCCTTCGCCTCGTCGGCCACCGTGCGGAAGGTGTGGCGGAGGGTGTAGAACCCGAGCCGGGCGCGGCCGTTGATGCCGAGCCGCTTGAGCAGCTTGCGCGTTTCCAAGACGAGCGGACCGCACGAATCGGACTTCGCCCAACTCTGACCGTACTTCGTCACGAACACAAGGCCCGCATGTTCTTCCTGCTTCGCCTCGGGACGGCGGGCCAGTGCTTCCTTGACTGCGGCGATCGTCTCCGGCCAGAGCGGGCAGCGGCGGGGCAGTCCCGTCTTCGGCCGCGGGTAGTCCGCCATGCCGGCCTTCAGGTCGAGGGCGGCAAGGGGCAAGTTGCCCACGTCGGAGTTACCAAAGCCGCAGTTGATCCCCAGCAGCAACATGGCCTTCACCGGGATGCCGGCGGCGGCAATGAGCCTGCGAACTTCGTCAGCGGTGAACAGTTTCGCCCCTTGCTTGGCCCGATGGAGACGGAGGACTTTCTTGGCTGTGCGCTTGAACGCGGGGCCGAAGCGAACCGGACGGTCGATCAGGTCGCTTTCGTAGAGGTGCTTGAAGGCGCAGCGGATGACCTGCACGACGGTACTCATCCGGGCTGGGCCGTTGCGCTTCGACAGTTTGCTCTTGAGGGCGGCGAAGTCGTCGGGGGCTAGATCGGCCACAAGCCGACCCTTGCCCATGCCGGAAACCAGCACGTCCATGATGGACTTGTAGTCGGCCCATGTCCGGGGCGATAGTTTGCCCGCGGCCAGCGCTTGCTTCTTGGCGTTCAAGTAGGCGTTGGCTACATCCTTGACGGTGAGGGCTTCCGGGTCGGGCCGTGGCGTGCGGCCCGCGTGCAAGGCGTCCTTTTGCTCCAAGTACTTCGCGAGGGCGCCGTCAGGATCGTCCCACGGACCGAAGTAGTGCAGCTTACCCCGGATTTTCTTGCACCACACGCCAGCGGGATGTGCGGTCAGCGGGAAGTCGGGATACGGCTTGCTCGGCTTGACGGGCTTGCCGGAGGGAGCGGGCGTGGTAGAATTGTCTGCGGACATGGTGACTTCTCCTCGAAGTTGGAGTCACGGTGGCCACGGCCGGGACGGTGACGACGCCCCGGCCACTCTCTTGAGGGTAACGGTTGTAGGATCGGTTGTAAAGGTCAGCAGGAAGGGAGAAGAAAAACAGCCGTAAGTCGTTGACACCAAATCTTTGGTGGGTGTAGCTCAGCCGGTTAGAGCGCCAGACTGTGGATCTGGAAGTCGGGGGTTCGAGTCCCCTCACCCACCCATAAATCGAGAGCCGTAAGTCTTGAATACCAAGGACTTACGGCTCTTTCTATTTTCCCCTCTCTTTATCTCTTATGCAGGAGTTAGGCAGGAAAAGGCATGATTTAGCAGCCCGAATCACTGCCTCTTTCACTGCCAGTTTTCACGCAACCCGATCTGTTCATGGACGGTTTCCCCCGCGAGAAGTGCCTGCTGCCGGCGTACAACAACACCGCGATGCGCAAGAGGGACATCCAGGAGGAGCTGATCCCGAACGTCGGCCGCATCCAGGGCGACCTGCGGAGGCGGCTGTTGCGGCTCATCGAGGACGCGGAGGATCGGGAAGAATGATCGGCTTGTCCGAGAAAAGCCGGTGTAGGCGCTTCGCCCTTGCGGTCCTTATAATACAGGGTGGTTTTCAAACCCGGAGGAAGTGCAATGCCCTCGGAACTCCCGACGCCCTTTCTCCTTGAGAGGGAACGCGCCAACGGTTTCCGGCGCCACATGCAGATCCTGCACGACAGGTGTACGGACACCGTGCATTTCAGCGACCTGCGCATGTCGCAGGTCTGGATCGAAGAGCTCGCGTGGTACAAGGCCGGGCGGGTTCAGTACGACACGCCGCTGATTATGCTCGACTGGGCCTTGAGCTGGGCGAACAGCATCCCGCCCCCTCCGATCGACCTGCTTCGAGAGGGGCGGAAGATGCTCGTGGAAACGGCGGAGGACTGGGCGGTCTCCTTCGAGTTCTGCCGCGACATCACGTCGAAGTTTATGAAGTTGTACAAGTCAGAGCTGCCGGACTGGCTTGTCCAGGCAATCCGGATCGCCAGGTGCGAACAGATGCGCCTCGAATCCATCCTCCGCGAGAGCTGGCCGGGGGGAGACATGGAGGGCGAGCAGAAAGCGCTCGAGCAGATGCGCGCGGGACAGGCCATCGGCCTGGACGAAGCGTTCGCCCAGATCGCCGGTGTGTCTGGCGAAGAATGGCAGCAGCGTGTCCAGGCACACAAGAAGGCAAGGAGGCCATGAGGGAGCGATGGAATACGAGATCCAGTTCCATCGGCGAGCTGCCTGGCAAATCCCGAGATGGGGTCTCAGTGACTACCTTCTCGTGGAGCTGTATCTCACCTTGCGCGAGGTTCTCGCGGCGAACCCCGCGGAGCATCTCACCCACGATCCGGAGGGAGATGGAGCTTTTTTCTCGTTGATGAGGACCGATCCGGAGAGCCCATTCTTCCGGCATATCTTCCACTTCCGGGTCTATTTCACGCCGACCGACCCTCACATCAACATCGTCGAAGGGAGTTACTATCGAGTCTTCGTTCCCGGATCTTTTAACGACCGCTGAACAACACTGTGAGGGCTCGAAGGAGTCAGCCGGTACTTGTAATCCTCGCCGAAAGCTGGCGCTTCTCAAGGCTGCAAAGGGTGCAGGAATTCGTCGCTTCCAGTCGGGGAAGGCGACGCTTGAACGCGGTACATTGCCAGCAGTCCCCTGCGTTCGCCGGAATCGTCGCGTTACGCCTCGCTTTGGGCCGGGGGTGTACGAGTGTCACCCCGACTCGTGAACGGTTACGTTTTCACCTGTCCAGTCGCACGCCAACCGGGAATCGTGCTCCCCTTGCAGATAGAGTCCACCTCTGCCGTGCGGGCATGTTTTCGCGGGAGCACCGAGACATCTGCGACGGATCTTGGCTGCGCGTGGAGCTATGCCGTCGGCACTGTTTAGGAAAAGTGGGTAAAGTACCCAGTATGGGAAACCTACTCACACGCGCCACCTTTCAGCAATCAACCACCCGGCCAGCCGCGGCCTGCTCTGCCCTCCTTGCTGGAGTGCAACACCAGGACGACGGTCCCGATCTGTTGCCACCTGGCGATGAGCGCCTGTATGCCCTGCACTACTCCAGCGACGGCCCTCAAAATACCCCCAGTGGCACGCCGTCCATTCTCGCCATCGTCGTCCAGCACGTCGTGACCGGCCAGCAGGAGCCGTTCGCGGCGTTGCGGATCGCCGAGCGCTGGAGAATTCCGCCGACGGAGTTCGTCGCCCGGCAACCCGAGTTGGAGAGGCAGTTGCTCGCCGATTTCTTCGCGTTCGTCGCGGAGCACCCCAGCGCCGTCTGGCTGAACTGGTACATGCACGATTCTCGATTCGGTTTCTCTGTTATTGACCAGCGCGGCCGCGTGCATGGGCTGGATGTCCCGCTCATCCCCCTCGCCCAACGCTTTGACCTCGCGAACTACCTGAAGCGCCGCCACGGGCCGGAGTTTGTCCCTCACCCTCAACTGCTGGAGGCTCTGAAGCTCAACGGTTTGGACGGGCCGGGGCTACTCGATAGGCAGGGCGCTGGTGCCGCTTGGGGCCGAGGGGACCACGCCGCCCTGCTCACGAACTTAGCGGTGCGCGTGTCGGGGATCGTGGATCTGTTCGAGTGCGTGCGCAGGGAGACGTTCAGGTTCGGCCCGGGCGCGGTGAACCTCAAGTCCCATACGACCGAAGCGGGGACCGCTTCGGCGGCGGCCGCTGATGAGTTCCGGGTGTTAATGGAGTTCGCTGCGACCCGCCTGAAAGGCATTGAGCGGCGAGTCATCGAACTGGTCTGTGAACGGGGTGGCGTCTGTCCCATCGCCGATCTGGCGTGCGACCGTGCAATCGAGTGGGGCTCCCCGCATGACAACGCGTGGAAATCTACCCAGAAGCGCATCAACCTTAAACTGCGCAAGCAAGGTTGGAAATTGGCTCGCCACGGTAACGCCGCGATCTTCCAGCCAATAGGTCGAAAATAGGTCGAAACAGTCCCACTTCAGGCCGAGAACCGACCCATCCACTTCGGCGAGACTCCTCTGAGTGAACGAACTCGGAGGGGCCATGCGAAGCAAACCGTTCGACCCGCTCAGCTACATCCCGTCACCCCAGACCGTGCAGCGCCACCTCGATCAGACCGAAGCGCTGGCGCACCGCCTGCGCATCCTCTTGAAGGTCGCGCAAGAAGTCCATCAAGCGTCTCACGACGAAGATGCGTCCGCGGACAAGGAGGTTCCCCATGTCGTGTGAATCCGTTGTTCCTCCTGCCAGGACTGAGTCGCCTCCGGCTCTTGACGTTGATCGTCTGGTCGAGTTGCTGGTGAGCCGCCTGGCCGAACGTCTCGGCCCAGATCGTGACCGGCTCATCGACCGACCCGAACTGGCTCGCCGGGTCGGTGTATGCGAGCGATCGGTTTCGTTGATGGTGTCGCGCGGTGAGCTGCCTGAGCCGCTCTTGCACACCGCCGGCGTCGCTCGCTGGGATTGGGGCGAGGTGAAAAAATTCCTCGCTAGCCGCGCCGGCCGGAAGATTCGGCGCGGCCGCGGGCGACGGAAGAAGCCTCCTGAGAACGAGACAAAGGGTGAGGGTTGAGGCCCGGCTGCAACCGGGCGCTCGACATGATCGTAGGACCAACCAGCAAACCGGATAGTGGAGATGCTTAATTATGACGACTACCGTACCACCTGTCAACGGCGCAGCTGCCGCATGCAGTCCACACCCCAAGCCCGGAGCCCGCAAAGGCGGACCAGCAGAGACGGCCAGTGCGGGGGGCAAGCCGAAGGCCGCGACCTACGACTACACCGATGAAGCCGGGAAGTTGCTGTTCCAGGTCGTGCGCCACTACCAAGGGAAGGATTTCGATCAGCGCCGCCCCGATGGTAGCGGAGGCTGGATCTGGAATCTGGATGGGGTGCGGAGCGTGCTTTACCGCCTCCCCGACATTCGACAGGATGACTTTCAACCCGTCTTTATCGCTGAGCGGGAACAGGATGCGGACGCATTGCACAAAAAAATGGATCTGCTGGCCACCACGAACCCGGGCGGCGCCACTCACGGCAAATGGCTCCCCGAGTACAGCAAGATGCTCGCTGGCCGGGATGTTATGATCCTTCCCAACAACCATGAGGCGGGTCGGAAGTGGGCGCAGTCCGTCGCCGCATCGCTTGAACCCAAGGCCCCCATGCTCAAGGTCGTGCAGCTGCCGGGCTTACCGGAAGGTGGCACCGTCAGCGACTGGTTGGCGGTGCGAGGCAACGGCATGAACTCTTTGAGCGAATTAGTCGGCGAAGCGTCAGAGTGGCGCCCGTCACCAGCGCCAACTACTAGAAAGACACAGACCAAGTCACCTCCGCCTCCAGCTCACCAGGTCGAGGCGTACAAGCCCTTTCCCATCGAAACGTTGCCTGCGGTAATTCAGGACTACGTCTCCCAGGTGGCGAAGGCTCTGGGTTGTGACCCAGCCTATGTAGCCCTCCCGACACTGGCCGTCGTCGCCTCGGCGA
>DASPXY010001202.1:0-2790 GCA_035637055.1 Gemmataceae bacterium
CAACAAGGAAACCAACCAAGGCGTCGCCCTCACCGAAGCGCCCACCAACGGAGGACAGCAAGAGGTATCCCCCTCCCACCGTCAAAGTTGCCGGAGTGGAGGGGGAGGTCGAAAGCCCAGTCGCCCAAATCGCCCATCGCCCCGCCCAAAGTCGCCCAGCGCAGGGTCGCCCAGGAAGTCATCGCCCTTCGCCCAGTCGCCCAAGAAATCGCCCTCGCCCTCGCCCAAAGAATGCTCGCCCACCAATCGCCCTTCGCCCACTTCGCCCATCGCCCAACGGTTGAAGTAGGACCGTCGCCTGGTCAGGGCGTTGCGCTGCGGCGCAACGCAAGACCCACTGTCCCGTCCAAAGCCGGCGAGCGAACCACCAACGCCCAGCGCTCGCCGGCCTTCCTGTTCCCACCGGATACCACTTACTCCTTCCTGAACACCTCCACGTAAGACACACCGACAGTTGTATCCCCCGCCGCAAGCCACCCCTCCAGTCGCCCCGCCCCGGCAGGGAGACGCACCGCCTCGAAGGTGATTCGCGTCGCCGCCGCGGGCACCTCCCGCATCAGCGACACCCCTCCCAGAACGAACCGTGCGGTTCGCGTTTTCTCGCTCGCGGGGAATAGCAACGTCACGTTGTACGTCCCCTCGCGCACCACCTGCACCTCCCAGTGACCCAAGTCGTTCCCCTTCCAGCCCGCGCGCGGGCCGCGCCAGTCCTGCCGCGTCAGCAGCGTCGGGTTCTCTTCGAGGGCGCCCAGGTGAATCCGCGGCGGCTCGTAGCCGCGCGTCGCGCTGACGTCCTTGAACCAGTCCTCGTAACCCTTGCGCATGCGGGCGATGATCTCGGGATACTTCGCGGCGAAGTCGTGTTCCTCGTACGGATCCTTGCTGATGTCGTAGAGCTGGAACTTCGGCTCGGCGGGGAGTTTCTCGCCCGTGACGCCGGCGGGCTGCACCAGGCGATATTGCTGCGAGCGCGCGGCGCAGGCGCGGTACAGTTCCGGCCGATCGCCGCGATGCCACTGGACATAAAGGGTCCGGTCGGGCCAGTCGATCTTGTCGCCGCGCAGCAGCGGCCAGAGGCTCTTACCATCAAAAGAAACCTTGGCGGGTCTGTTAACCCCACACATCTTCAGCAGGGTCGGCGCGACGTCAATGTGGGCGGCGATGCGGTCGATGGTGCCGCCCGCGGGAACCTTGCCCGGCCAGCGCACGAAGAACGGCACACGCACGCCCCCCTCGTGAACGGTGCCCTTGCGCCCGCGCAGGCCGCTGTTGTAACGCACCTGCTGCGGGCCATTGTCCGTCAGGAAGATCACAATCGTGTCCTCGGCCAGTTTCAATTCGTCGAGACGCGCGAGCAGGCGGCCGATGTTGTCGTCGATGTTGGTCACCATGCCGTAGACGCGGGCGGTCACGTCCTGCAGCGCCTTGCCAGGCAGCGGTTGGCCGACCTGCGGGAATTCGCTGTGCGCCAGGTTCATCTTCTTGTAAAGCTGGTAGGACGCCTCCGGCACCTGTAACGGAGCGTGCGGAGCGTTGAAGGCCAGATAGACGAAGAACGGGCCGTCTGGCTGGCGCTCAAGAAAGCGGATGGCGGCGTCGGTCAGCACGTCGCTGACGTAGCCCTTCGTTTTCACCGCCTTGCCGTTCTCATAGAGGACTGGGTCGAAGTAGGTGTCGCCGCCGGGCGGGTCGGACGGCTGCCCGATGCCGCCACCTTTGAGCACGAGCGATTCCTGAAAGCCGCGATCCATCGCCCGCAGCGGGTAGTTGTCACCGAGGTGCCACTTGCCGAAGATGCCCGTGCGATAACCGGCGGCCGCGAGCATCTGGGCGAGCGTCACCTCGTCGGGGTGCATCAGCGAGCGGCCAAGGAACGTATCGACGACCCCGGTGCGATAGTTGTAGCGCCCGGTCATCAGGCTGGCGCGCGTCGGCGAGCAAACTGGCGAGACGTAGAAGTACGTGAAGCGTGTGCCCTGGCGGGCCAACTTGTCGAGGTTGGGTGTGCGGATTTTTGGGTTGCCGTGGATGCCGAGGTCGCCGTGGCCCTGGTCATCGGTGATAATCAGGATGACGTTGGGGCGTTTCGCTTTGCCGGACTGGCTGGCGAGGGTGGGACCGGCGCAGCACAGCGAGAGAATCAGGGCAGCGAGGAGAGAACGAGACATTGGCGCACTCCGTGAGGAGACGAAGCATGTTGGTGGCCTGCGTCAGTGCTGCATGTTATGTATGCGGCGTCGGCCCGTTGGGGAGGCACCCTCCCTCAGAGGCAGTAACAACAAGGCGAGCGGCGCGGCGTGAGCCCGCCGGTCAAAAGGCGAGCGGCGCGGCGTGAGCCTGCCGGTAAGGCTTCACCGGCGGGCTCACGCCGCGCCGCTCGCCAACCAAGTTCCAGACTCTCAAGAGTCGTTCTGCCGTTTTTTGATGTGGTCGATTTGCTTGCCGAGCTTGCGGATCGCCTTGGCATCGGCAACGTGCTCCGACGCCGTGTCGAACATGGTTTGCAGGGCGTCCAGGTCGATCGTCGGCCTTTCCCGGACGCCCCCGAGGCGCCGGTAGCGAACCAGCGAAGGCGGCAACTCGTCCACGCGCCAGCAGCGGCACACCTCGTACCCTTGCACGATCAGAAGGCGGTAATCAGTCACCACCAGGCGGGTGAAGTAGGCGTTCGAGATGGCGAGGACGTACACGGAGCCGATGACCAGGAGGAAGCCGATCAGGAGCGGCACCGGATGGATTTGCACCGGTAGTCCGTCGATCAGCGCCCCGAGCGCCACGACAAACCCAGCG
>DASPXY010001203.1:0-2312 GCA_035637055.1 Gemmataceae bacterium
GACCCAGCGCTTCCCTGTGGGGTCGAACTGTGTGCCCGGGGCCGAGGTGTAGACGCCGGCGGCGCGGTAATCGCTGACGGCGGCGGTGTGGACGACGACCTCCACACTGCCCGAGCGAATCGGCTCCATCAGCCGTTGTTCGAGATCGTCAAAGGTGCGATAACGCCGGACGAGCCAGCGCGCATCGGTAGGGGCGCCATGCTCGCGGAGGTCGGCGACGGCCTCGGGCGTGGAGGTGAGCAGGGTGACGGTGTGGCCGCGGTCATGGGCGTGCAGGGCGATGCTGGCGCCGGTGCGGCCGGTGAAGACGTTCGTGATGCAGCGAACCTTGTCGATGGGCACCAAGGTGCCGCCTGCGGTGACGAGGATGTTCATGGCAGATGGATCCACGAAGGCACACGAAAGAACGACCCTCCGGTATTGTAGGACGAGCCGCTTGTCCGTCCGTGTTTCTTCGTGGATCCGCTGTCTCAAGCGAGGGACAAAATCATGGAGAACAAAATCATGAAGACACAAGGGAGAAGAACCCGGTCCCCTTTGCTTATCTCTTCATGATTCTGTTCCCCATGATTTTGTCTCTTGCTCTATCGTTGGGCGGAGGTGGCGGGCGGGTCGGTGCGATCGAGGTTGTGCAGATGCCTGGCCAGGGCCTGGTCCGGCGACGAGAAGACTGCGGCGAGACGGGGCCGAAGCGGCTCGGGGCGGGCGTTGGTGCGGAGTTCCCGTAAGTAGGTGAGCAGCACGCGGCGGGCTTCCGCGTTGCTGTGCAGCATGAGGTGGACGAAGCCCCACGCCTCGCGATACTCCGCCGGCGTCATCTTCTCCATCATCTCGTTGGTCATCTCCTCCAGCCGCGCCAGGTTCGGAGCGCACGGCCCGTCGGGGCCGCGACAGAGGAGCGCCACGTGCTGATAGTTGACGCCGCGCCAGCCGGGCGGCATCTCGAAGTATTCCGCGAGGCCCTCGTCTAGCCAGAGCGGCACATCCTTGAGGACGCTGTGCAGCAAGGCATGAGTCAGTTCGTGCCGCAAATCCTGGTTGATGCGTTCGCCCCAGTAGGTGTAGACCTGCAACTTCTCGCCGCCGCCAAGGGGGTAATCCTGGGCGACGAAGAAGGCGCGTCGCCTGGGCAACTTGGGGTGAGTCGCCTTCATGAATTGCTCATAGCGATCGCGGCTCTCAAACAGGTGGACGTAAATGGGCGTCGTCGAGGGCGGTAGTTGCAGCTCCTTGTAGACCTGTTCGCGCAGGTCGGCGAGTTCGCGGAACAGGGGAAGGTTCTGGTTGATCGGGAAGTCCGGCAGGAAGACAAACTGGGCCCCAACGCGAAACTCCGCTTTCTGGGCGATGGCCGGCGGTTGTGGTCCTTTTTCGACGGGGTCGGGGCTGACCTGCGACAGGCGCAGGGCATGACAACCGGCCGCGCAGAGGAGCCAACCCCAGGCGAGGAGCAAGACGAGCCAGCGGCTGTGGCTACTTTTCGGATGGCTCATGGTGCCTCTTCCTTTTTCCTGTGGCCCGATCACCCCGCTGCCTTCCTTCAGGGGGGCGGGAGTATAAGCGACATCAGGGGAATCTGCCAGACCAGTGTGGAAAGCCCACGGGCAGCGGCCCGTGGGCTTGAGCTATCATCCCCCTCACCCCCAACCCCTCTCCCGCAAGGGGCGAGGGGAGAAAGAGGGTCACGCCAGGGGGCGGCCGCGGCGCAGGTTGCGCGCTGCCTTGGCCAGCGTCGCGCGCTCGATCCGTCGCCACCAACCCTTCCAGTTGCCACGGCCGTATAGGCCCCATTGCAGGTACACCCGCAGGAACCGCAACTTGTCAGTGCGGGTCAGCAAGCGGCTCTGGTGGAAGCTCGCATGGAGGCGCGTCAGGTTTTGCAGCCTGGCGGACTCCGGCAAACGGCGGCACAATTGGACGCCGACCAGGTCGATGAACCATACCCGCTCGTCTGCTGCATTCGACACAGCAGCCGTGAGGAGGTTGGCGGCCTTCAGGTCGCGGTGCGACAGGTTGCGGCGGTGCAGCTCGCGCACGAGGACGGCGACGCGGTCGATACGGCGACGGAGGCGAGCGCGGCGTTCTCGGGGAGGCAGCGAGTCCAGGTCAGCAAGGAAAGCGTGCAGATCGACGACATTTTCGATCTTCTCGGCGAGGAGATAGGCTTCGTGACACAGACCGCGCCGGCGTCGGCTAAGGACGGCGAGCGGGCGTGCCGTCGGCAGGCAGCGCTCGCGGAACCCGTGGCCGTGAACCCACGACCGCAACGCTCCGTGCCGGCGCAGCAGGTTGACGAGCGGGTCGCTCCAGGC
>DASPXY010001204.1:0-6682 GCA_035637055.1 Gemmataceae bacterium
GCGATACGGGGAGCGAAGGCGCAGGCGTGGACTTGTTGTCGCGGCAAATTGACTGAGAAAAGTCTTGGGGAGCGTAAAGAGCCGGTGAAACTCCACCACGGACCAGTCCAAACGCGGCGACCCCTCGTACGTGTGGAGCAACGAAAGTCCTGGGACCGTGCCCTCGATCAGTTTCTTTCGGAACTCTCGCGAGCGGATGCCCGTGTTGCCTTTCGCCGAAGCAGCTGCCACTGCCTCCGGCCAGGAAATGAGCTGCGCCAGCAGCACATCCTCGACCTTATCGTTCGCCAGGTCGCAACTCTGCGTCATCACGACAAGGTGGAACAACCTGACGCGCACGCCAACGTCAGTGTCAGGAGGCAGCGGCCAGGGGAGTTCGCGCGGTACGACGAAGACAGGACAGCGGAGCAGGATGTCCCCCTGCAGCAGGGCTGGTCCTTCCGTGATTTCAAACCACGTTCCCTCACTCATCCTCAGCCTCCAATTGCAGACTTGCCCACTCAGCATCCGAGAGGGCGAGATCCTGCCGCCCTTGTTCGATGGACACGATCCGGGCGCGCACCTCGTACTCCTCAAGAGGCGGGACATCGAGTATTGTGGGATACTCGACATCCGGAAGCAGTTGCTCCTCGCCCGCCTTTGCTGGGCCACCGTTCGTCGCTGGCCCGTTCAGCTGTTGCGACAGTTGCGCCTTCAACTCAGCCACGACCTGTTGAAGCGCCTTCAATTGCGTGACGGTCTGTTCGAGCGCCTCAAGCCGCTGCTCTACGGTTGCAGTGATCATCGTCTGTCCTTGTCGTCGAGGTTATTGCGCGGTCGCTACGCGTCACTACATTAGACCGCCTGACGGACCTCCGCGTCAAGGCCCCTCAAGATGGGATCGACTTGGGAACGCCTCATGACCGAAATGGGGAACTTCGCGGTGGACGGTGTATAACAACCGCATGACCGAGCGACCCGACATTCTCATCCTCGGCGGCGGCGTTATCGGGCTGACCACGGCGTACTTCCTCGCCCGCGAAGGCGCCGGCGTCGCGATCCTCGACAAGGGCGATTTCGGCCAGGAAGCCTCGTGGGCGGGCGCCGGCATCCTGCCGCCGGGCAACCCTGCCCACGCCCGCACGCCCTTCGATCAGCTGCGCGCCCACAGCGCTGCCCTGTTCCCGATTCTCTCGGCGGAACTGCGCGAGCGCACCGGCGTCGATAACGGCTACCTCCGGTGCGGCGGCCTGGAGTTCCTCGGCGAAGAAAACGGTGCGGCCGAGCAGGAGTGGCGCGGCGACGGCATCACCTTCGAGCACCTCGGTGCGGCTGCCCTCGCCCGCCTTGAACCAGCCCTCGCGCCGAGTCTCGGCTCCGCCTTCCACCTGCCAGACATGGCCCAGCTGCGCAACCCGCGTCATCTCAAGGCCCTGCTCGCCGGTTGCGCGTCGTGGGGCGTGCAGTTGCTGCCGGGTTGTCCCGTCCACGCTTTCGGGGCGCAGGGAGCCCGCATCGCCTCTGTCCGCACCGCTGCGGGGGACTTGGAGGCCGACCGCTTTTTACTCGCGATGGGGGCCTGGAGCGAGCCGCTGCTGGAACAGGTCGGTTGGCGGCCCGGCATCCGCCCCGTCCGCGGACAGATTGCCCTGCTGCATACGGGCGCCCCTCTCGTGCGCCGCATTCTCCTCTGGGGCGCTCGCTATCTCGTCCCGCGTCCGGATGGCCGTGTGCTGATCGGCTCGACCGAGGAAGACGCCGGCTTCGAGAAGCGCACCACCGCAGTCGCCATCAGCGAGTTGCTGAATCTCGCGTGCAAACTCGTGCCCGCCTTGGCAAACGCCCACCTGGAACGCTGCTGGGCGGGCCTGCGGCCAGGGAGTCCCGATGGGCTACCATTCCTCGGACCGGTTCCGGGCTTCGACAATCTCTTCGTTGCCGCGGGGCACTTCCGCGCCGGCATCCAGCTCTCCCCCGCGACTGCCCTGGTCATGAAGGAGTTGCTGCTCGGCCAACCGCTGACGGTGCCGCTCGATGCCTTCCGGCTGGACCGCAAGAGCTGAACCACAGAGACACAGAGACACAGAGAAGACAAATGAAGAACGGAGAACCGAGAACGGGGAATGGAGAAGGAGGAGCGGTTGCCCTGCTGCCTCATTCTCCGTTCTCCGTTCCCTGTTCCTCGTTCTTCATTTTCTCTTCTTGCTTGTCTGTGTCTCTGTGTCTCTGTGGTTCCCTCTTTTGGTAGAATGCCTTCATGGACACTTCGGGCATTCGTCCCCTGATCAGCCAGCTCGCCGACGATTTCGGCTGGCTAGAGGAGCATTGCCGGCGGCAGGCCGAGCACGCCAACCAGGCGGGGCGGCTCCGCTTCACCGCGGCGCTGGTGCGCAACTGCATCGGTCCATTCCTCGACGGCCAGCCGCCGACCCCGCTCCACGTTGCTGTTGTCGGTGGTGCCGGCGCCGGCAAGAGCACGGTCGCGAACCTGCTCAGCGGCGCCGTCATGGCGGAGGCGAACCCGCAGGCCGGCTTCACGCGCCACCCGATCGCCTACACCAACACCAGCGACGGCACCTGGCCCGCCCACATCGGCTTCCTCGGCCCGCTGCAGCGTCTGACTCGACCCAGTCCCGCCAACCTCGATTCCGACGTCTATCAGGTGCGCCGCGTCGCCGATGTTCCCGGCAGTTTCACTCTATTGCAGAACTTTATTGTCTGGGACTGTCCCGACATGACCACCTGGGCGGCGGCGGGGTACGTCCCACGCCTTCTTGAAGTCGCCGCCCTCGCCGACGTCATCGTCTATGTCGCCAGCGATGAGCGCTACAACGACGAGGTGCCGACGCAGTTCCTGCACCTGCTCCTGCAGGCCGGCAAGGCGGTCGTCGTCTGCCTGGTCAAGATGCGCGAGGCCGACGCTCCGGCCTTCGTTGCCCACTTTCAGAAGGAAGTGCTTGGTCGCCTGACGGGCAACGCCGTCGCTTGCCTGACCATCCCGCATTTGACGCGCGAGCAACTCGCCGACCCGGTCCGGCAGGCGGCGAAGTATCGTATCCCGCTGTTGAATCAGGTGGCCGTCCTGGGCTCGCCGCCCGCCATCGCGCGCCAGCGCACCGTGCGCATCGCCATGAATTACCTGATGTCCGCTCAGGAGCAACTTCTGAGCGTGGCCCGCGACGACCTCAACGCTCTCAATGCGTGGCGCGGCGCGGTGCAGTATGGCCAGGCCGAGTTCGAGAACCGCTATCGCCGCGAGTACCTCACCACCGAGAAGTTCCACCGCTTCGACCAGGCCCTGGTGCGTTTGCTCGAACTGCTCGAATTGCCCGGTGTGGGCCGGATCCTGGGCGGCATTCTGTACGTGGTGCGCACACCTTATCGGCTGCTGAAGGGGCTGTTCGGCCGCGCCTTCGGGCGTCAGGAGCCTGTGGGGATGCCCGAACGGCCGGTACTGGAACAGGCGATGGCCGGCTGGCTCGACCTGCTGCGCAAGGAGGCGGCCCAGCGCTCCTACACCCATGCGGTGTGGGCGCATATCAACCACGGCTTTGCGAGTGGCCTGGCGGAGCAGACGCGCGACCGCTTCGAGCAGGGATTGGCTCTGTTCCAGACGAGCATGGCCGACGAGGTCGAGCGCACGGCCCGCCAGATCTACGAGGATCTGGAGAAGAACCCGGCGGCGCTGAACACCCTGCGCGGCACCAAGTTCGCCTTTGAGGTCGCCTCGATCACGGGCGTTGTGCTCGCCGGCGGCCTGAACATCTGGGACGTCGTGCTGGTGCCGCTGGCCGCGTCGGTGACACATCAGCTGGTGGAGTTGCTGGGGACAAAGTACGTCGAGACACAGCGCGATCAGGCACGGGCGCGGCAGCAAGCGCTGGTGTCGCAGTGCCTGTCGGGGCCGCTGGCGGAGTGGCTGACGCAGTGGCCGGCGACCGGCGGCTCGACCTACGAGCGACTGTACCTGGCCCTAAAGCGCATTCCGCCGGGCCTGGCGCAGCTGAACGAGGCCGTCACAAAGGCCATGAAACCTGTGGTAACGCTCGTGTAGGGTTGGAGTCCCGCCTTTAGGCGGTGAAGCCTCAACCGCCTAAAGGCGGGACTCCAACCCTACACGCGTAGTGTGTTGGATTGTGAATGAGCAACGCCGCTGCAACCGCTGACGAACCCCTGTTGCGTACCCTTTCGCCGGCCCTGCGCGCCCTGGAGCGCAGCCTGCGGTCCTGGCTGGAAGCGACGCGCCGCTACCCCATGTCCACGCTGGCGCGGGCGACCCTGGAGGGCCTGGCGACCGACCTGCGCCGCCAGGCGGAAGCCCTCGACGTTGATCGACCGCTGCTCATCATCATGTTGATGGGCGGCACCGGCGTCGGCAAATCGACGCTGCTCAACGCACTGGCTGGCGGCAACATCGCCCAGGCATCGTTCGCCCGCCCCACCACGCGCGACCCAGTCGTCTACTATCACGAGTCGGTTCATCCGCAACGGCTCGACATGGCGTTGCAGCACTGCCGCCTCGCCCAGCACGACCGCCCTGTGCTGGCCCAGAAGATCATCGTCGATACGCCCGACCTCGACAGCAACGACCTGGCCAATCGCGAGAAACTGCACCGCCTGCTGCCGGTCGCCGACATTGTCCTCTACGTCGGCTCGCAGGAGAAATACCACGATAAACTTGGCTGGGAGCTGTTCCTGCAGCACCGGCAGCGCCGCGCCTTCGCCTTCGTGCTCAACAAGTGGGATCGCTGCGTTAGCACGGGCGCCGCAGGGGTTCGGCCCGACGACGATCTCCTGGCCGACCTCAAGGAAGAGGGTTTCGAGAACCCGCTGCTGTTCCGCACCTGTGCTCAACTCTGGGTCGATCGCGTGGAAGCCCACGGGTTGCAACCCGTGGGCTTGGAGGCGCAACCCGCGGGCTTCTCTCCGCCCCCTGACCTGCCCGACGGCGAGCAGTTCGCCGACCTTGTGCGCTGGCTCGAACTCGGCCTCACCCGCCTGGAGATCGAGGCGATCAAGGCACGCGGCGTCAGCCAGATGCTCCGCCAACTCCAGAAGGCGTTACAGGATAATTGCCCTCCCGATTTGAACGAAATAGCGGCCCGCACACGCACCGCCTGGACCGGCTTGCTGGCGGAGGAAGCCCGCGCCAATGCTACCGTGCTGCTGACGACTCTCGAACCCTATCAAAAAGAGATCGAACATCACTTTGCCGTCGAGCGGCAGCAGCAGTTCCGCGGCCTCATGGGCAGTTATCTCGGCTTCATCAACCGCATGAAATACGCCGGCGGCGCCCTGCGCGACCGCATCCCGTTCATGCCGCGGCCGTCGCAACCAGCGGCCCCGCCGACATGGGATCTCGCGGCTTTCACCCGCAACTGCAGCACCGCCGCCTCGGAGCGTCACCTCGATGCCCGCGGCCGGGCGCTCGTCAATCGCCTGCTGGTCGAGGCGGACAAGCAAGGCTTTCCGCTGAACCTGCTGACCGACCCAGTCGAACTCACCGCGAAACACGACTGGCGCCATCGTTACGCCCAGGCGCTCAGCGAGGTACTCGGACACGTCGAGCACGAATGGACGCGGCCGAGCGGTGTGCGCAAGTTCTTCCAGGCGGTGGTGGTGTTCCTGGCCGATTGGCTGCCGGCGACGGCCCTGATCGCCTCGCTCGCCGTGCTGCTGTGGTGGTTCTTCAACCCGATGGGCGAGTATCACACCAAGCCGGGGCTGTTTGAATGGCTCTCGCCGCTGGTGGTGCTCCTGGTCGTGTTGATCCTCCTGCACCTGCTCATCACTGTGGTGCTGCCGCTGCGCTGGCACGCCATCCGCGACGAGTTTGCGCGGCGACTCGGCGAACGCATCCAGGCCGACCTGGAGCACGTCTACTCGAACCTGCCCGCGGAGGTGGCGGAGCAACTGCAGAAGGAGCGGCGCCAGGTCGAGCAGTTGCTCGGCGAGACGAAGGAAGTGGCCGGCTGGCTGGAGCAGCGCGAGCAGGCCGCGAGCATCGTCGGCCTGTATGGGCATTGAGGAACGAGCGGCGGGGTTTATCCCCGCCGTGTGGACGGCGGGGGTAAACCCCGCCGCTCGTTCTGTTCACCGTTCACTGCTGACCAGCGAAGGCTGCTCGGCCTGGCGCGTCACATCGCGTGCGCCGGCGTCGGCGAGGATCGCCAGCGCCTCGGAGTAGCGCCCGTCCGCCTTGACCGTCACCAGGGCGCGGCCAGCCTGGACCTCGCGATGATAAAGGTGTGCCTCGTGTTCGGGGATGCCCATACCGATCAGGGCACCCGTGATACCGCCGACGTAGGCCCCGGCAAGCATCATACCGACAACCCCAGTCACAACAGCCAAGCCGAGTCCGGGAATCGCGACGGACAGAATGCTGCCGAGAATCCCCCCGAGAACCCCGCCCGCCGCCGTGCCGGCGTAACCACCCACCAGCGCCCCAAGGCCGCTGGCCTCGCCAGGGCGCGCGGCGTCCTCATGCCCGGACGGGTGCGGGCCGACGAAACCGATCTGTTCCTTGGTGAAACCGGCTGCGAGCAGGTCGTGGACTGCCCGCTCGGCCTGCGCGTGCTCGGCGAAGACGCCGACGACGGTCGAACGTTCGGTAGCGGACATGGTGGCTCTCCTTTGTGAAAGTGGCCGGGGCCACGGCGATAAGCAAAGAGAGTGCAAGAATGGTGCCGCCTTCATCCTTCCG
>DASPXY010001205.1:0-6079 GCA_035637055.1 Gemmataceae bacterium
GCGGCAACTACGGTCACGACATTGACACTGTCTGGCTCAACGTCCCGGATGTTGACATCGTTGCCGTCGCCGACGAACACGAGCAGGGCCGCGCCGCTGCCGTCAAGCGCCTCGGCGCGAAGAACGCCTACGCCGACTATCGCCAGATGCTCAAGAAGGAGCGGCCGCAAATCGTCAGCATCGCCCCGCGCTTCCCCGACTGCCACCGCGACATGGTCATCGCCTGCGCCGAGGCGGGCGCCAGCATGCTCCTCGAAAAGCCGCTGTGCCGCAACCTCGCCGAGGCCGACGAGATGGTGACCGCCTGCGAACGCCATCACGTCAAATTGGCCATCGCTCATCAGACCCGCTACAGCCCGCGCCTGCAGCGCGTCCGCGAGATGATCGCCGCCGGCATGCTGGGCGACATCCTGGAGTTGCGCGGTCATGGCAAGGACGACGCTCGCGGCGGCGGTCAGGATCTGATGGTGCTCGGCACGCACGTCATGGACCTGATGCGCTTGCTCGCCGGCGAAGCCCGCTGGTGCTTTGCGCGCGTCGGCATGGCCGGCAAGGAGCGGGTCGTTCCCGCCACCCGTGCCGACGTCCGCGCGGGCAGCGAGGAGATCGGGCCGATCGCTGGCAACCACATTACTGCGACGTACGGCTTCGACCGGCGCGCCGTCGGCTACTTCAACACCTGCGTCGATCCGCCGAGCAAGGGGGCACGCTTCGGCCTGACGATCTTCGGCACGCGCGGCGTGATCCAGGTCACGACCGGCACGCTGCCCGCGGCGTATTTCCTGCCGGATGCCGGCTGGTTCCCTGGCCGCAGCCGCACCGCCTGGCAGGAGATCAGCAGCGCCGGCGTCGGCAAACCGGAGACGCTCAAGGACGGCTCGCTCCGCGCAGGCAATGTGCTGATCGCTCGCGACCTGATCGAGGCGGTCGCGAAGGATCGACAGCCCAAGGGCAGCATCTACGACGGCCGCGCCGCGCTGGAAATGATCCTCGCCATCTACGAGTCGCACCGCCTGCGCACGACGGTGGACCTCCCCTTGAAAAACCGCCGCCACCCCCTGACGATGCTCTGAGCACCAAGACTCACCCGCTTGCGGGTTAGCAGTGCCATCGCTAACCCGCAAGCGGGTCATACTGCGCCTCAACGATTCTCGGAGTCCCTGATGCGTTTTCTCCCGTTTGTCGCCGGCCTCGCCCTGCCGCTGCTGTTCGCCAATGCCGCCGCCGCTCAGCCCAAGAAAGACCCCTACGCGGCCCACATCGCCCCGACGCCGCCGCGCTCCCCCGCGGACGAGCAGAAAGCCTTCCACCTGCCGCCGGGCTTCGAGGCGCAACTCGTCGCGTCCGAGCCGGACATCCGCATGCCGATCAACATCGCCTTTGATGCCGCCGGCCGGCTCTGGGTCACGCAGTCGATCGAGTACCCCTTCCCCGCCAAGCCCGGAGCCCCGCCGCGCGACACGGTCAAAATCCTCGCCGACATCGGGAGCGACGGCCGCGCGAAGAAGATCACCACGTTCGCCGATGGCCTGAACATCCCCATCGGCGTGTTGCCAGTCCGCGACGGCGCCCTCGTCTACAGTATCCCGAACATCTGGCGTCTGCGCGACACGCAGGGGACGGGCAAGGCCGACAAACGCGAGGTGCTTTATAGCACGTACGGCTACAAGGACACGCACGGCATGACCGGCGAGTTCATGCGCGGCTTCGACGGCTGGGTGTATGCCTGCCACGGTTTCTCGAACACCTCGGCGCTCAAGGCGAAGGACGGCTCAGCCATCACGATGACCTCCGGCAACACTTATCGCATCAAAGACGACGGTACGCGCATCGAGCAGTGGACGTGGGGCCAGGTCAACCCGTTCGGCCTGGCCTTCGATCCGCTCGGCAATCTCTACTCGTGCGACTGCCATAGCCGGCCGATCTATCAACTCCTGCGCGGGGCCTATTATCCCAGCTTCGGCAAGCCGCACGACGGTTTGGGCTTCGGCCCGGAGATGCTGACGCACGACCACGGCTCGACCGCCATCGCCGGCATCGCCTACTACGCGGCAACGCACTTCCCGCAGGACTTCCGCGACAACATCTTCATCGGCAACGTGGTCACCAACCGCATCAACCGCGACCGCCTCGAACGGCACGGCTCGACGTACCGGGGCATTGCCATGCCCGACTTCCTGCGCTCCGACGACCCGTGGTTCCGCCCGGTCGATATCAAGCTCGGTCCAGACGGCGCTCTCTATATTGCAGATTTCTATACGCGTATTATCGGCCATTACGAGGTGCCGCTGACCCACCCGCTGCGCACCAAGGATTACGGCCGGATCTGGCGTATCGTCTACCGCGGGCCCGATGGCAAGCTCGCCCCGCTGCCCGGAGACCTCTTGCACGCGGACCTCTCCGCCTTGGTGCGTGACCTGGGCGACGACAACCTGACGGTGCGCATGACCGCGACGGAGCAGCTCGTACAGCGCCGCGATCCGGAACTGGGCGGAGCCCTGTGGAAGCTGTTTATCCCCGGGAATCCGAACCCGTACCGGCGCGCCCACGGCCTGTGGGTGATGGAGCGGCGGGGCGGGGTGGAGGAGTTGCTGCTGGCCCCGGCCGCCAAGGATCCAGAGGCCGTCGTGCGCGTACAGGCGATGCGCGTCCTCAGCGAACGGAAGAGGCTGCAGAAGGCGGAACACGACCTGGTGCTGGCCGGCCTGAAAGATAAAGACGCCTTCGTGCAGCGGACGGCCGCCGAGGCGCTTGGCCAACACCCCGCCGCAGCGAACTTGCGACCGCTGCTCGACCTTCGCCACGCTGTGCCCGCCGCTGACACGCACCTGCTCCACATGACGCGCATGGCTCTGCGCAACCAGCTCAAGCCGAAAGCGACCTGGAAGGAGGTCTTCGAGAGGAAGTGGGACGAACGCGATGCCCGCGCCCTTGCCGACGTCTGTTTGGGCGTGCCCAGCGCCGAGGCTGCCCACTTCCTGTTGGCTCATGTCCAGCGCTACCCCGAACCGCGCGAAAAACTGCTCCGCTACGTCCATCACATCGCCCGCCATGCAACCGCCGAGAACTTTGACCGGCAGTTGGTGGAGCATTTCACGAAGGCCCACGACGGCGACCTCGGCCTGCAAGCCGCTCTCCTCAAAGCGATCCACAACGGCACGCAGGAGCGCGGCAAAGCTCAGAGCGAGGCTGTGGTTCTCTGGGGTAACCAGCTGACGACGCGATTGCTGACCTCGAAGCGCGGCCCCGAGGTGCTCGCCGGCATCGAGACGGCCGGACTGCTACGCAGCGAGGCGGCGACCGGGCAACTCCTGGCGCTCGTCGTGGACCTGAAGGCGCCGGAGGCCCAGCGCAAGGCGGCCGTCGTCGCCCTCGTCGCGATCAATCCCGCTCGTTCTATTGACGTGCTCGGTCGCCTCGCCGCCGACGCGAAGGCAGCGCTGCCGTTGCGCGAGCAAGTCGTCAACTCCCTCGGCGCCACGAATCGCCCGGAAGCCCACGCCGCCCTGCTCAAGGCGCTGGCGTCCGCACCGGCGCGGCTGGAAACGACCATCGCGAGCGCCCTCGCCGGCAGCCGCCAGGGTGCGGAGAAACTCCTGGACGCTGTCGCCGCCGGCAAAGCCTCGGCGCGACTGCTGCAGGATCGCGGCATCGCCGTGCGTTTGCAGCAGGCCAAGGTGCCGGACCTCGCCGCCCGTCTGGCGAAGTTGACGAAGGGCCTGCCGCCCGTCGATGAGCGTCTGGCCGAGGTGATGAACCGGCGGCGTGTCGCGTTTCTGGCCGCGAAACCGAACGTCGCACTCGGGGCCAAGGTCTTCGAGAAGAGTTGCGCCGGCTGCCATCAGATCGCCAACAAGGGCAGCAAGATCGGGCCGCAACTCGACGGCATCGGGCTGCGCGGCCTCGACCGCCTGCTGGAGGATATCCTCGACCCGAATCGCAACGTCGATCAGGCGTTCCGGGCGACCACGCTTACGCTGACGAACGGTCAACAAGTGATCGGCCTGTTGCTGCGTGAGGAAGGGGCCGTGCTGGTCATGGCGGATGCCCAGGGCAAGGAGGTGCGCATCAAGGGCGACGAGGTCGAGCAGAAGACCGTCTCGCAGCTTTCGCCGATGCCCGGCAACTTTGCGGAGCAGATCAACGAGGCCGAGTTCGCCGACCTGCTCGCGTATCTCCTGGAGCAGCGGCCGGCGGAAGCGCCCGCGCCGGGACCGCGCCGACGTGCCCTGGAGGGCGGAGCCGAACAACCGCCATTCAAGATCGTCTATCGTCATGGCCCACGGCCGAAGACCGTCAAGGATTACGAGTCTACCGTGCTCGTCTACCTCAACGAGAAGGGCGGTGCGAAGTTGCTCGCGACGTTCAAGGGTTCGATCTACCCGGACACCCTGAAGGGCCACGGCCGCCTCGTCGATGGGAGCTACGATCTCTACCTGGGGTTGCACAGGCGGCAGGGGAAGACGCCGACGAAGGACGATCTCCGCATCAAACTCGGATCGGAGTTCCTGCGGCCGGCGCTGATCGTTAACGCAGACAAGGCGGTCAAGTGCATCAGCGATAGCAAGGACAAGACGACGATGACCTATATCCACGTCCACAACGGCCAGAAGAACAACCGCGGCTCGGAAGGCTGCCTGACGCTGCCGCCGGGCGAGTGGCCCGGGTTCATCCGGCTGTTCCTCGACCGCTATCCGGACCTGGCCGACTGGCACCGGCCGGGGCTGTACTACGGCAGGAAAGTCGCTGTCCTGGTCGTCGAAACGGCGAAGTGACGGCTCAAGGCGTCGTTCTCTGCTCATCGCTTGCGCTGCTGACAGACAGGACAGGAAGAGTCCGGCTTTGTCTGTCCACTATTCACTGGCCACTGTAGACTGTCGTTGCCATGAATGCCGACGCAAACCGTCTCAGCTGGGCGCTGGTGATCGCGACCTACCGCCGCGAACACATTTTGCCGCGCTGCCTGCGCCTGGCCGTGCAGCAGACGCGCCCGCCGGCGGAAATCGTCGTTGTCGACTCCAGCCCCGACTGGGAAAAGACGCGCGACCTGGTCATGGCCTCCATCGCCCCGTCGCTCCCCGAGGCGCGCTGGGTCTACGTCGCCGCCGAAAAGCGTTCCTCGGCCTCGCAGCGCAACCAGGGGGTCCGCCTGGCCACCGCCGATCTTGTCTTCCTGATCGACGATGACTCCCTGATGTACCCCGATTGCGCCGAGCAGATCCTGCGCATTTACGAGGCCGATACGGGCAGCGCCGTGGCCGGCGTCAACGCGATGCATGTGCCGGTGCCCCCCGATCAGCCCGACGATCAACTCGCGAAAACCCCGAGCGAGCACGGCACCACCAAAGAGTATGGCCCGTTGTCGCGGCTCGCCCGCCAGCTGCTGAGCGCTGATGACGTGTTTGTTCCGTACGATGCCGACTTCCCGCAACACCCACTCCCCGAGGCGCTGAAGCAACTGCCGATCGGGACTCGGCCGCTGATGGTCGGCTGGGGCATGACATTTCGCCGCGAAATCTGTCTGAAGGAGCCATTCGAGGAAATTCTCAGTTATTACGCCGCGGGCGAGGACTCGGATATGGGTTACCGGGCGTCGCGGCATGGCCTGTTGCTGACGGCGCTGGAGGCGCGGCTTTGCCATCTGGGCGCCGGCGGCGGCCGCCTGTCGCCGTTTGTCGTTGCTGCGCTGGGCAATCTCAACCCCCTGGTGCTGCATCGTCTTTACAGCACCGACCTGCGCCGCTCGCGACGGCGCTCGCGCGGGCTGCTGTTCCGTCGTTTCTGGATCCTGCTGGCGAAGGATCTCTCGCGGCTGCGGTTGTCCTTACCCAACGCACGCGGGATCCTCTATGCCTGGCGCTGCCTGGGACGTATCTTCTCCAAGTCGGAGAGCGAAGTGCGTGCCTGGTATCCGCAGTTCCAGAAGGAACTGATTGCACAGTCGCAGAAATTGTCTCGGTGAGGGAAGGAGTGCGAGGCTGATGCGCGGGCTTTGGCAACAGCTGCGGCGAACGATCGGGGTCGCGTCCCAGGCGCTGGGCCGGCGGTTGCTCCAGGCGATCATGGCCCAACACGCCCA
>DASPXY010001206.1:0-4561 GCA_035637055.1 Gemmataceae bacterium
GCTTCGCCCTCGCTCGACCCCGATGACCCGGACAGCCCGAACTTCGACCGCAAGGAGCCGGGGCACGACCGCCAGGGAGACCCGGGGGGACGCCGGGAAGAGCACGTCACCCAGGCCCGCCCGCTCCCGGGAGGCGAGCCGTCGTGAGGGCCGTTCACCGAAATTACCACTGTTGAGGTGACTGATGAAACCGGAGCGTTTGCGAGCGTGGTTGGGGAACCTGCCGTCGTACACACCCAGGGCCTACCTGCAGGCGTGTGCCCGCCCGTGGGGCCTCTTCGTCCCCGTGTTGCTGTGTCTCATCGCGATGGCCGGTTGCGGCAAGCAGTCCGCCGAGTCGGGGAAGGCGGCGGAGGCCCCGCCGAAGGGGGCAGAGAAGACGGCCAAGGTGGCGATCAAGGTGGACGTGACCAAACCCGAACGGCACACCGTTCGCCAGGTGATCGTTCAGCCGGGGCACATCGAGGCGTTCGAGCAGACGCCGATCTACGTCAAGATCTCCGGCTACATTCGCAAGCTCCACGTCGATATCGAAGATCGCGTGAAGGGACCGCAGTCCAACGCGAAGGATCCCACCAAGGTGGTGCGCAAGGGGCAACTGCTCGCGGAACTGGATGTGCCGGAGATGGTCGCCGATCTGCAGCAGAAGCGTTCACTGGTCGCCAAGGCCGACGAGGAGATCAAGCAGGCAGAAGAGATCGTCAAGGTGGCCGAGGCGGTCTTCCACACCGCCGAGTTCAAGGTCAAGGAAGAGGAGGCGGGGAGGATCCAGGCCCAGGCGGAGTTCGACCGCTGGGACGTCGAGTTCCGCAAGGCCCAGGTCGAGGTGAGCCGGGGCACGCTCGACCAGCAGACGCTCGACGTGACGCGCTACAAGCGCGAGGCGGCCCGGGCGGCGAAGGTTCAGGTGGAGGCCAAGGTGCAGTCGGCGGAGACGGCGGTGAAGGAGAGCGCGGCCCGCTGGCGCAAGGCTGAGGTGGACGTCAAGGTGGCCAAGGCGCGCCATCAAGCGGCGCAGGCGGACCAGGCTTACGTCGCCGCTTTGCTGGACTACGCTGAGGTGCGGGCGCCTTACGACGGCGTGGTGATGGTGCGGAACATCAACACGGGCGACTTCGTCCAGCCGAGCGCCACTGGCGGCAAGGGCGAGCCGCTGTTCGTGGTGGCGAGTCAGGACAAGGTCCGCCTGTTCTTTGAGGCGCCCGAGACCGAGGCCGTGTTTATCGACAAAACCGCCCAGGCACGCATCCGCGTGCGTGGCCTGAAAGGTGAGGAGTTGACGGGCAAGGTGGTCCGGTCGTCGTGGGGCCTGAACCCGAAGGAGCGGACACTGCGGGTCGAGATCAACATGGAGAACAAGGACGGCCGCTTGCGGCCGGGGATGTATGCTGTCGCGAGGATCACCCTGGAGCACAAGGCCGTCTGGACGGTGCCGGTCACGGCGGTGGGCGTGGCGGAGGAGCAGCCGTATTGCTTCCGCGTCGAGGGCGGCAAGGCGGTTCGTACCCCGGTGCAGCTGGGCCTGAGCGACGGCAAGCACATCGAAATCCGCAAGAGGCTCGTCCGGCAACCACAGGCGAACGAAGGCGGCGTGTGGGAGGATTGTAACGGCACGGAAGAGTTCGTGGCGCGCAACCCCGCCGCCCTGACAGATGGGCAGGGGGTGACCGTTTCTGGCAAGCGCGACTGAGACCACGGCAGGGTCGCACGCCTCCCTGTCACCGGCAGCTTGCGCTGAGAGCGGAGGGCCTCAGACGGAACCAGCACAACTCTGTGCCTGTCCGCCTTGACCGTGTCGCAGCTCGGGGCGTAAGATCCTGTCCCAGGCGCTGTTCACGGTGTTGAGCAAGGAGGTTCGCGATGGGGCAGCGGGTATGGGCAGTTTGGGCTGCCGCGTTGCTGTTGGCCGGCTGTCAATCCCAGGAAAACGGGACAAAGCGGGACCGAGAGAGGCTTCAGGGAACCTGGGGTCTGGTTCGCATGGTTGTGGACGGGAAGGAACTCACCGACGGGGAGGTCAAGAGGGCCTACCGGCTGACGTTCGCGGGGGACCGTTACACCATCCGCATCGCGGGCCGGACAGAAGCCACGGGGAACTACCAACTGGACGAGGGCACACATCCGAAGGCGGTGGACATCACCCCAACCGAGGGGCCAGATCGTGGGAAAACCTCCCTCGGCATCTATCAACTGGACGACGGCGTCCTCACCGTGTGCGCCCATGATGGGCAGAGGCCTGCCCAGTTCTTCGGTGAGGACAGCCCAACCGGGTTGCTGATTGTCCTCAAACGCGAACAGCCCTGACGGGCCCTGGTGGATAGGAACCCTCGGCCAACGTGCCCAGGATCTGACGGTTGACCGGAGAGGCCGCCTGCACATTCTCGTTTGCCACCCTCAACCCGCCCACTTCGGACTGACCCCTTGCCACTCCCTGGCGGCCTGAAAACGATGTGGGCGTTGTCACTCAGCGCCCAAGAAGCCAGGTTGACTGGGAAGCTCGCCGCCGATATATTCTCGCCCGCCAAGCCTCGTCGTCGGCAGCGGGCAATGGACTCCCCTGTCGGGCAGAGGCATTGTCTCCACCTCGCCTCGAAAGGAATCCCGCACATGAGGCTTTCCTACTTCTTCACCCGGGTTGCCGTCGTCGCCCTCCTGGCGCTACCGGCCGCTGCTCGGGCGGAGTTCATCTCCTACGGCTATTCGTGGACGCCGGACCGGACAGCGATTCCCGCCGACCCTCCGGACGTCGGCGCGCTGACCCTGACCAGCGAGAGCGGCTCGGGCGTCACGAGCCTGTCGAAACTGGTCAAGGTAACCGATCTGCGCGTCTTCAGTGTCGTCCCCGACGAGATCCCCGATGTCATTACCAACGGCCCCTACGGCTTCACCGTCACCCTCACCGACGACGCCTCCAAGGCGTCCGGCCAGCTGCACTTCGGCGGCCTCATCAGCGGCACCTTCTCGGCGGAGAGTGCCATGGTCAGCAACACCTTCCTGGAGCCGACCAAGCAGAAGCTGAAGCTGGGCGACAACACCTACCAGGTGACGTTCGGGGAATACACCGCGCCGACGGGGGCATTCCCCGGGCACTACGGCAGCCTTGAGGCGCAGATCACCGTTGAGCCTGGCAACGTGGTGCCGATCACGGAGGTTCCGGAGCCGACGAGTCTGGTGCTGGCCGCCCTGGGGCTTTCGGCGCTCGGCTGGCGGTGCTGGCGGAAACGGGGGCGCGTTGGCGAGACCGCGCCCGCGCAAGCGTAACGGTTGCGGGCGGGGTCATCACGGGCTAAGATGGGCGAGAGCCGCCCTTCCGAGGTTCCCCCGATGACGACCAGACTCCTCGCCGTGGGCGAGCCGGCGCCGTGGTTTGTGGCCCGCTGCACGAGCAACCCGACGTTCCATTTCGACACCATCGCCGGCCGCTACGTCGTGCTCTGCTTCTTCGGGTCCGCCGCCGCGCCTGCTGCCCGGCGCGTCCTCGACGACATCCTGGAAGCGCGGTCCGCCTTCGACGACGCCAACGCCTGCTTCTTTGGAGTCAGCACGGACCCGGAGGACGAGCGGCTCGCCCGAGTGCAGGAACTCCTGCCCGGCATCCGCTTCTTTTGGGACTCCGACCTTGCGGTCAGCCGCCTGTATGGTGCGGTCGCCGAGGAGCCGGCGGCTGGGCCGGCAGTCTACCGCACTCATACGCTGCTTCTGGACATCCGACTGCGCGTCGTGGCGGCCCTTCCTTTCGACGAGGCGAGCGCCGGTGCGCACGTCCCCCAACTCCTGGAACGACTTGCCAGACTGCCCCCCATCGGCCCTCCTGCGGTAGCGGCCGTCCAGGCCCCAGTGCTCGTCGTTCCCCGCGTCTTTGAGCCCGAGTTCTGCCGCCTCCTGATCGGTTACTACGATGAACACGGCGGCGGCGAGTCGGGCTTCATGCGCGAGGTGGACGGCAAGACTGTGCCGGTCCACGACTACGGCCACAAGCGGCGACGGGACCAGGAGATTGCCGACGAGCGGCTCCGCAAGGCGTGCATGGTCCGCGTTCACGACCGGCTCGCCCCGGAGATCCACAAGGCGTTCCAGTTCCGGGCCACGCGCATCGAGAGGTACATCGTGGCCTGCTACGACGCGGCGACGGGCGGGCACTTCCGGCCGCACCGCGACAACACCACGAAGGGCACGGCCCACCGTCGCTTTGCCGTTACCCTCAATCTGAACACGGGGCAGTACGAGGGCGGCGACCTGCGCTTCCCGGAGTTCGGCCCGCACACCTACCGCGCGCCACTGGGCGGGGCGGTTGTCTTCTCCTGCTCGCTGTTGCACGAGGCGACGCCGGTCACCAGGGGCCGTCGCTACGCCTTCCTGCCGTTCCTATACGACGACGCGGCGGCCCGCATCCGCGAGGAGAACCTCCGCTTCCTGGCCGACAACGCGCCGCCCCCGCCTCCTGCAACCTGAACTGCTAAGGACGTCTGGACGGTGCCGGTCACGGCGGTGGGCGTGGCCGGCGCCCGGTTCGGCGGCCACCTTGATGGGCGGCGGGAAGATCGTCAGAGGGAGGATCTCC
>DASPXY010001207.1:0-4328 GCA_035637055.1 Gemmataceae bacterium
TCCCAGCCCCCGTCGATATGGGCCAGCACCAGCGCCGCCGCCACCTGCACGCGGAACACCCACGCCGCCGGCCGTTCCACACGGGAGACCGCCGGCGGATACACCATCGTCGCCAGGAGGTCGTCCACCTGGGCCACGCTCATCTGACGCGCCAGCCTGCGGGCCCCGCCCCACCAGGCTTCCAGGCGATAGGGCTGGTTGGCGAACTCGGCCACCGCCTGACCGACGCCCGATGTGGGCGGCGGCACCGCGATCCGCGGCCGCGTGTCGTCATAGGTCCACAGAAGGTAATCGACCCGACAACGCGGCAGGCGCGGGTCGGGCTTTTGCACCCGGGCGACACTCACATTCATCCGCTGCAGCCAGTCGAAGGCCACATAGTTGCTCGGCGCCTCCACGTAGGGGAGCCAGGCCGCGCTCCCGCTGTGCTCGTTGGCTTGCTGCAAGCTCGCGGTCAGGTCGGGCGGATCGGGCAGATAGCCGGCGTACGGCGTCACCTGCTGAGCGAGCCGCTGCGCGCGTTCGTTGTCGGGCTGCTCGTCGGCCAGGGCCAGCAGCTTGTCGCGCCAGGATTCCTCATTGGTGGTGACGAGGTTGAGGAAGTAAAAACTCGGCTGGGCGCACTCCTGCCCCGGCTCGCGTTCGAGAACCTCGGCGTACAACTCCTGCGCCTCCGGCAACCGGCCGTAGTTGACCAGCAAATCGGCCATGTGCAGGCGGGCCTGAATGTCGCCCGGTTCGTGGCCGAGGGCATCGCGGAACGCCTTGAGCGCCTGGTCCAGTTCGCTGCGGTGAGCGTGGGCGGAGGCGACGGCGACGGCCGTTTGCAAGCAGGGCTCGCGATCGTACGCCTCGCGAGCCAGTTTGAGCGCTTCATCGAGGTTGCCGAGCCGGCACAACAGGGCGGTGGCGACCGCGAGGAAATGGCTGTCGGCTGGCTGCGTACGTCGGACAAGCTGGATGAACAGCGGCATGCGCGCGAGGGTGTCGCGGCCGCCGCCGCGCGGTGCGGTCAGCGCCGCAAACTGCTCCAGCAACCCGCCGACGAACGCAGCCAGTTTGTCCATGTCGAGTTTGTTCGCCGCCTCGGGACGCTGCAGCCAGCCCAGCACCCAGTCGATGTACAGCACGTCCGGCCGTTCGCCGATCACGCCGAGGAGTTTGTCGATCGCTTCGGGGATGCGGTCCTGGTCGGCGAGGATGTAGGCATGCACGGCCGACTGACCGGACGACGCCGGCAGATCGTCGGAGGGGATGAGGTCCAGCGGATCCTCGGCGGCGGCGATGATTTCGTCGAGCAGCGCGAGCGCTTCGGAGCGGTTCGGATCCTCGCCCAGGGCGGAGGCGATATGCCGTACGGCAGCGGACAGATCTTCTTTCTCCAGGGCCTGGCGCGCGGCGGCGAGGTGGCCTGCGGAACTGGAATCGTCACGAGACGTCATGGGGCTCCCCGTGTCGTTTCGGGGGGTTCGCCCCGCGTCCTGCAGGCTCACCCCCCCTCTGGCTGGGAGATGCCAAGGGGATACGACTACCCTTTGAGCATACATCGCCTGTCCGGGAAGGCAACACGTCCTCCGTACGACATCTGTGGGGCAGACATTCCTGTCTGCCGTGGCTGGACAGACACGAATGGCTGTCCCCACAGCGGCAGTTGCAACCGTGCTTGAAACGGGCGTGCAGGATGCGAGAATACCCCGAACGAGTTGTGTCGGAGGACTGTCATGCGACCGTCTGTCATCTCGAACACCCAGCAGACCAACTTCACAGGCTACCACAGCAGCCGGGATGCGTCGGTCAACTGGGACCGGCCAGCGGATGTGGGCCGCATCGAGGCCCGCTACGTCCGCCGCTGCCAGGACTACGTCGTTGTGTATCTGTCCTCGCAGACCGGCTGCGATCAAGGCTGTCGCATGTGCCACCTGACCGCCACCGGGCAGACCCGCCTGCGCGACGTGACTCACGCGGAATTTCTCACGCAGGCGGAGACGGTGCTCGACCACTATCGGCGCGAGGCGACGCCCGCACGGGCGGTGCATTTCAACTTCATGGCGCGCGGCGAGCCGTTGGCCAATGCTGTCCTGCTGGCACACGCCGACGAGCTGTTGGGCGAACTGGCCCAACGAGCCGGGGCCCTGGAACTGCGGCCGCGCTACCTGGTCTCGACCATCTTCCCGAGGGATCTCGGCGGCCGCCTGCTGGAAGGCATCTTCATCACGTATCACCCCGAGATCTACTACTCGATCTACAGCCTGAGCGAACGCTTCCGCCGGCGCTGGCTCCCGAAGGCGCTCCCTGCTGAGGAGGCACTGGATCGCCTCGCCTCGTGGCAACGGAGCACCTACAAGATTTGCAAGATCCACTATGCGTTCATCGCGGGGGAGAACGACAGTGAGGCCGACGTTCACGCGATCTGCGACGCCCTGGAGAGCAGGCGCTTGATGGTCCATGTCAACATCGTCCGCTACAATCCGCACGATCCGCGCCGGCACGGCGTCGAGCCGCCCGAGGAAGTCATCCAGCGGAACGCCAAGATCTACCAGTCACGCCTCCCCTATGCTCGGGTCCGCGTGATTCCGCGAGTCGGGTATGACGTGCATGCCTCTTGCGGAATGTTCTTCGCGCCGGAAGGGCCGACACTCGGATAGATATGCGACTTAACGGGGACAAATTATGCGAATCTTGCTCATGGGTGGGACCGGCCTGGTCGGCAGTCGCCTGGTGCGGCGTCTGCTGGAGCGCAAGGATCAGGTGACCCTACTGACGCGGCGGCCGGAGGTGGCCCGGCAGAAGTGGGGCGATGCCTGCAGCGTGGTCGAGGGCGACCCCATGCAGGCCGGCTCGTGGATGAACACCGTCGATGATTGCGACGCGGTCGTCAACCTGGTCGGCGAGGGCATTTTCAACCGGCGCTGGCGGGCGAAGTTCATGCAACTGCTGCGAGATAGTCGGATCAAGAGCACGGAACACGTCGCCCAGGCGCTGACGAAAAGCCCGCGCACTGCCGCGGGCGCGGCGAAGGTGCTGGTGAACGCCTCGGCCATCGGCTACTACGGCCCGCACCCGAGCGACGAGGAACTGACCGAGGATAGCCCGCCGGGGAATGACTTCCTCGCCCTGGCCTGCGTCGATTGGGAGAAGGCAGCGCGGGCGGTCGAGCCGGCTGGCGTGCGGCTGGTGTTGCTGCGGATTGGCGTGGTGCTGGATCGCGAAGGCGGGGCGCTGCGACAGATGCTGAGGCCCTTCAAGATGTTCGTCGGCGGACCGGTCGGCCTGGGCCGGCAGATGGTGAGTTGGATTCACCATGAGGATCTCGTCGGGCTGATTCTGCTGGCGCTGGATGATGCGCGGGCGTCGGGGCCGATGAACGGGACGGCCCCGAACCCGGTGACGAACAAGGTATTTTCCAAGGCGCTCGGGCGGGCACTGGGCCGGCCGAGCTTCCTGCCGATGCCGAAACTCATGCTGCGACTGCTGCTGGGCAAGGTCGCCTCGGTGGTGACGACGGGACAGCGCGTGCTGCCGCGCAAGGCACTCGAACTGGGCTACGTCTTCAAGTTTCCCGACATCGACGGGGCGATGAAGGACGTGCTGGCCGCGAAAGCCGCGGTCTAGCACAAGAACCGACAGCACTCGGACACGACAGCGCAAGGCCAGCCGGAATTGCTTGTTCCGGCTGGCCTTGTCGCGTTCTGGGGCAGTCCGCGGTGTGAGAGGCCCAGATCCCCACCAGCTTCTGGCATCGGACTTGCGAGAGAACTTGGCTGTTGACCTGTTCGCGCATTTATGTTGGAGTCCCGGCTTTAGCCGGTGCGGGCTTCGAGGCAACACCGGCTAAAGCCGGGACTCCAACAGACTCAGACGCCGAACTCAAGGCCGGTCGAAGGAGGATGAAAAGGAGATGAAGACAACGACGGCGGAGCCTCTCGCCCCGCACGCCTCTCCCACGGCGAACTCCCCCCACGCCCGACCGTACTTCGTCCCCGACAGCAAGGCCCCCATTCGGGCCGAGCTGTACGGTACGGAGTCCCTGGAGGCGCACGCACGGCAACTCGCCGTCTCCTGTCAGGAGAAGACCGCCCCGCGCGCCGGCAGGCCGCTGCTGCAGCGCCTGGAGCAGAATTGGCGCATCCTGACGGCCGTGCATCGTCAGGTGGCCCAGCTGGCAGCGCAGGGCGAACCGCTCAGCCCCGACGCCGAATGGCTGCTGGACAATTTCTACATTATCGAGGATGTGCTGCGCGAGGTGCGGCACGACCTCCCGCGCGGCTACCATGAGGAATTGCCCAAGCTGGCGAGCGGCGTTCTGACGGGCTATCCGCGTATCTACG
>DASPXY010001208.1:0-3865 GCA_035637055.1 Gemmataceae bacterium
CTCGTCGTCGGGCCGCTCGACTATTTCATCTTGAAGAAGGTCTTCAATCGCCTCGAACTGACGTGGATCACCTTCCCGACGATCGTCCTGGCGATCAGCCTGGCGGCCTACTTCACCGCCTACGCCATCAAGGGCAAGGAACTGAAAATCAACAAGGTGGACCTTGTCGATCTCGATCTGCGCAGCGACCTGGACGAGCAGGGGCAGCCGCGCAAGGCTTACGCCTACGGCAACACCTGGTTCATGCTGCGCAACCCGCGTGTGCAGAGTTACACGATCGGCATTGACCCCGTATTTCCGCGCCGGTTCGGTGACGGCAACGAGCAGACGCCGGCGCTCGTCACCTGGCTGGGCCGGCCGGAGGGGGGCGGGTCGGGGTCCTCTGGCCGGGAGCGCTCGCAAGGGCTGTTCAGCCGTGCCTATGAGTACGTCAATTCGCACCCACCGAAGGCGGGCGAAGCGGGCGAGCTGCGGCCGGCGGGGGGACTGCGGAACATCATGATTCCCGTCTGGAGCACGAAGGCGTTCACCGCGAGCTGGAGCGCGCCGCTGAAACGGCTGCCCTTCGAGGTCTCGCTCACCTGGGATCCTGAGGACCATAATCGCGCCCTGACCGGCACGATCAAGAACAACTTGAAGGTGGATCTCGAGGAGGCCCGCCTGCTCTACGGCAACAGGTGGTATCCCCTGCCGGATAACAGGCTCCCCAAAGACGAGACGGTCAAAATCACCCTGCAGCAACCGGGGCCGCCGGGCTTCAAGAGGTTGCAGGAGATGGACAAGAACTTGTGGGCTCAGCAACTCGGCTTCAAGGTGCTTGACTGGGATCCGGAGGCATCGACGCCGACCGGCGTGTACGACCCCGGCGACGTGATACGGCAGTTGCTCTTCCACGAGTGGTCGGATCAAACCGAGCGCTGGCGGAACAACGCCCAGCGGCGGTTGGATCAGAGTTGGCGGCTGTCGCCGGACTGGCAAAAGCGCCAGGTCGTGATCGCGGACGCGATGCTGGTCGGCCGGTTGAGGCGTGTCCGCGACAAGAACGGGACGCTGACGCCCGAGGAGGACGCTCAGCTGCCGACGCACCTGTGGCTCGGCGCCGTGCCGGGCGGCGACGACAGCCGGCCGAGCCTCGGCGGGCATCTGGTTCAGGACACCTATATCCGCGTCTTCCTGCCCGTGACGCGGGCGCGGAAGTAAAAAGGCAAAAGGAAAAAGGAAAAAGTAAGGCGCTTGTGCCTCTCTTCCTTCTTCCTCCCGCCTTTTTCCTTTTTCCTTTTTCCTTTTGCCTTGGTATCCCATGATCGAGACGCGCGACCTGACGAAGATGTACGGCGACCTGTACGCCCTGGACCGGCTGACGCTGAAGCTGGACAAGGGCGACGTCTACGGCTTCATCGGCCCCAACGGCGCCGGCAAGACCACGACCATGCGCATCCTCGCGACGCTGCTCAACCCGACCTGGGGCGAGGCGACGGTGTGCGGCCATTCGATTTACAACGGCGCCAAGGACATTCGCCGCGTCATGGGCTATATGCCCGATTTCTTCGGCGTCTATGACGACATGAAGGTGATCGAATATCTGGAATTCTTCGCCGCGGCGTATCGCATCAAGGGGCCGGAGCGGCGCAAGAAATGCGATGACGTGCTGGGGCTAGTCGATCTGGGCTACAAGCGCGATGCGCTGGTGACGAGCCTGTCGCGCGGCATGACGCAGCGTCTGGGGCTGGCGCGCGTGCTGCTGCACGAGCCGCAGGTGTTGCTGCTCGACGAGCCGGCGAGCGGTCTCGACCCACGCGCCCGCATCGAGATGCGCGGCCTGCTGAAAGAGCTGCGCAACATGGGCAAGACGATCCTGGTATCGAGTCACATCTTGCCGGAGTTGGCGGACATCTGCAACAAGATCGGCATCATCGAGCGCGGCAAGTTGCTGTTCAACGGCGACGTGGAGTCGGCCATCCGGCAGGTGCGGCAGCGCACGGTGATGCGCGTGGCGGTCGGCAGCAACCTGACGATGCTGGCGAAGGAGCAGCTCGAAGCCCATGCCGACGTGGCCACCATCGAGGTCAAGGAAGACGACACGATGCTGGTCACGCTCCGGGAGGATGTCAGCGACGGCAGTTTCATCGCCGACGTGCTGGTCAAGAACAGTTTCAAACTGAAGATGCTGAAGGAAGAAGAGATCGACCTGGAAGACGTGTTCATGGGCATCACCAAGGGCATTACCAACTGACGGTCAGAGCGAGAAGCGGAGTCCACGTGCGCATCGTGATTCGCCTCACCCTTACCGATGTAATGGAGGTCAACCGTTGGGAGTTCACTCAGCGGCTCAAGGGCTATCTCACGATGGGTCTGGGAGCTTTCATCTCAATTGTTGGGCTCCACGTTTGGATAGTCCAGGATAGACCGGGTGCTCCAGGCGTTGTTCTCATCGGAGGTCTGTTTGGACTGCTTGGCATATTTGCGACCCGGATTGCAGGTATTTGCGCGTGGCTCTTCAAAACGGACAAACGGTCCTATACCTTGGAATTCGGCTCTGGGGATGGGGTCAAAGTGACCATCGACGGGGAACAACGGGGACTGGAGTGGGGAATCTTCGCGCCGTGTTACAAGACTCCTAACCTGCTCGTGCTTCCCTTCCTGAAGAGTGCGGATGGCTTGATAATTCCAAAGCGGTGTTGTGAGCCGGGGGAATTAGAGCTACTCCGGGAATTACTGGCGCGACGAGCGAAATCGGCCTGATGGCCTGCGGCACTCCCCAACCTTTCGTGGAGTTTTCTCGACATGCGCATACTTGTCACCGGCGGGGCCGGCTACATCGGCAGTCACGCGGTTCGCCTGTTCCTGGCACGCGGCCATGACGTCTGGGTCTACGACAACCTGTCGGTGGGCCATCGCGCCGCGGTGCCGGCGGAGCGCCTGATCCAGGCTGACCTCGGCGAGGTTCATCGTCTCGATCATGCGATCGTTGATCGCCGCATCGAGGCGGTGGTCCACTTCGCCGCCTGGACCTACGTCGGCGACTCGGTGAAGGATCCGGGCCGCTATTATCAGAACAATCTCGTCAATACGCTCAACCTGATGGAGTGCCTGCGCCGGCATCGCGTCGGCCGCTTTGTCTTCTCCAGCACGGCGGCGACCTACGGCGTTCCCGAGAAAATTCCCATTCCCGAGGAGACGCCGCAACAGCCTATCAACCCGTATGGGGCGAGCAAGTTGGCCGTCGAGCGGGCGCTGGCCGACTACGCGAAGGCGTACCAGTGGGGTTTCGCCGCGCTGCGCTACTTCAATGCCTCCGGCGCGAGCGCCGACGGTGCCATCGGCGAGGACCACACGCCCGAGACGCACCTGATTCCGTTGGTGATTCAGGCGGCGATGGGACAGCGGCCGCACATCGAGATTTTTGGCACCGACTACCCGACACCCGACGGCACCTGCGTGCGCGACTACATCCACGTCGAGGATCTGGCGGAGGCGCATCTGCTGGCGCTGGAGCGGCTGGAACCGGGCAAGGAACTGCGTTACAACCTCGGCATCGGGAGAGGTTACAGCGTGCGCGAGGTGATCCGCACCGTCGAGGAGGTGACGGGGAAGAAAGTGCCGGTCAAGGAAGGGCCGCGCCGCGAGGGTGACCCCCCGGTGCTGGTGGCGTCGTCGGAGAAGATCCAGAGCGACCTCCGCTGGCAGCCGCGCTACACGGAACTGCGGCCCATCGTCGAGACGGCATGGAACTGGCACAGCAAGCACCCGCGTGGCTATAATGATCGCAAGTGAACTGGCCCGTATCCGACCGCAGAAGCTTACAAACTGAATCGGTCCTGGTAGTGAAGGGTCAAATCCTTCCCAGCTGCGCAAGCGGATGGTA
>DASPXY010001209.1:0-2622 GCA_035637055.1 Gemmataceae bacterium
CGGCATCGCGCAACGCGGGGTGACTTTCGTATACGACACGAATACGGGTGGGTTCGGCACCTACAGTGAGCTGGGCGTGTGCGGCGGCTGCCAGGCCTCACAATCCGATGATATCGGTTCTCCGGGCGTTTCCTGCGGGCCGGTGCCGCTGCGGATTTTTTCGCAACCGACGAACTTGTCGGTGTGCGCCGGGGCGGAGGCGACTTTTACGATCAAAGCCTGGGGATTGCCCCGGCCCAGATACCAGTGGTTCTTCAATCGCGCGCCGATTCCGGGGGCGGTCGCAGCGGCCTGGACCGTGACGAACGCGACGCCCGTCGACGCCGGCTCCTACGCCGTGGCAGTCAACAATGGAGCGGCGATTCTCCGCAGTGCCGCCGCCCAGCTTTCGGTCAGCACCAATCCGTCTGCCCCGATCGTGCTCGAACCTCCCTCGGACCTGAGCGTGATCACGGAGCAGACGGCCCGGTTCTCCGTGCGCGTGTGTGCTTTTCCTTCGCCGACTTTTCAATGGTGCTCCAACCACGTTGCCATCGCGGAGGCGACGAACTGGACCTTGGTGATTCGGAATTGCCCTCTGAGCCTGGCTGGGACCGAATATTGCGTGGCAATTCAGAATGCCCTCGGCTCGACGAGCGTCTGCGCTCGCCTCACCGTCACGCTGCCCCCGAAGCTCGAAGTCACGGAAATCATGCCAGCCGCCGGTGGTTGTGATAAGCAAGATTGGGTGGAAGTCAGTAACCGGGGCACGAATGCAGTCAACTTGCTCGGTTACCGTTTTTCCGACCGATTCACTTTCGAGGCGGCGCACGTGGTGACCGAGCCGATGATCCTGCAAGCCGGGCAATCGGGCATCCTGGTGGAGAGACTTTCTCCTGAAGAGTTCGTTCACTGGTGGGGCGCCGAGCGGTTGCCGCCGGGTTTGCCGATCTTTACCTACTCGGGAGCGACCAGCTTCTCTGCCATGGGCGGCGAACTTTATCTCTGGAGCCCGGCGGCGGAGGATGTGTTTGACGCGAACACCATCTTTTCTTGTTATGCGAGCGCGACTGCCGGAGTGAGTCTCGAGTTTGATCCGGAATACCCGTTTGGCCAGGACAGCGTGCCGGGTGAACGCGGTGCGTTTGCGGCCGAGGAATGCGGCGACATTGGCTCGCCGGGGTACACAAGCAATCCACCGCCTCGATTTGTGAGCATCACCAAAGATGCGTCCGGAGTCGCACTTCGCTGGCGGGCCATTCTGGGCAAGTCCTACCTGCTGAAATGCAAGAGCGAACTCACAGAGCGAACCTGGACGAACCTCAGGACGGTCACGGCGACCAACTGGGTGGGCGGGACGACCGATCCGACCCCCGGGAACGCGGTGCAGCGGTTCTACCTCCTGGAGGAACAGCCATGAGTTCTGTCAGGAACCGTCGCTGCTGGATGGCTCCGGGGGCCTTCACCCTGATCGAGCTTCTGGTCGTCATCGTCATCATCGCGCTGCTGGCGGCCTTGCTCCTGCCCGCCCTGGCCAGGGCCGAAGGGTCTGCTCGCCGGATCGAGTGCCTGTCCCGGCTCAAGCAATGGACCTATGCCTTCCTGTCCTACCCCAACGAGAACGAAGGTCTGATTCCGCGAGAAGGCTTCCACACCAACGGTCAAGTGTTCGTGAACAACTGGGCGCAGGTACAGGACAAGCGCAGCCAGGACGCTTGGTACAATGCGCTGGCTGATGAAGCTGCCGTGCCTCCCGCCGCCACCTATGCGCTGCCGGCCAATACCCTCGCGTTTTACGAGCAGAACAGTTTCTTTCATTGTCCGAGCGCCAAATTTCCGCGCGTGGCCAGCAGCTCGGTTTACCGGACGGCCTTGTTCTCCATCGCCATGAACTCTCAGTTAATCGAGTACCCAAACGCGCCCACCATCCCGTTCTCGCGGATCGTTCGTCCATCCAACACCGTTCTGTTCCTGGATAATCTTCTTGAAGAAGAACCGCGCATGATGGACCAGCAGTCGTGGGACAACCTGGGACAGCCCTCGGCCACGGCCAACCGCTTCGCCGGGGTCCGTCACGGACGCGGCGGGAACCTGGCTTTTGCCGACGGGAGTGCGGCCTGGTTTCCGGGCAACAAAGTCGTCGAAACGCAGGGACCCAACCGCGGCTGGATCATCATGCCCCAAGAGGAGATTGTGTGGACCCTCGAGGAACCATGACGGCGGGGGGTGCGAGATGACCGAACTCAAACACTGCCCGAAATGCGGTGCGCCCATTCCCTCGGACGCGCGGTGGGGGATCTGTCCCAAGTGCCTGCTCGAGCCCGGCGCCCAGGCGCCCGTGGATCAAGCCGAACCGTTCAGCGCCAACTTCAGCGAGGAGAGCCGCCGCTTCGCCGATTACGAGTTGGTCCGGCAAATCGGCCGGGGCGGGATGGGCGTCGTCTACGAGGCGTTTCACCTCAGCCTGCGTCGCACCGTCGCGATCAAGATGATCCTCGACGCGCAGGTATACTCACCGGCCGCCCGCCGCCGTTTTGCCATCGAAGCCGAAGCGGCCGCGAAGTTGGACCACCCGAACATCGTGCCCATCTACGAGGTGGGCGAGCACCTGAACCAACCGTTCCTGAGCATGAAACTGGTCCA
>DASPXY010001210.1:0-8255 GCA_035637055.1 Gemmataceae bacterium
TGCAGGCGATCTACCTTCGCGGAGAAATCGACCTCGTAGGCGCCCGAGCGGTTATGATCCGCCCCGCGACTGCCGACGGCGAAACCCAGGGCCATCGTTTGCAGGGCGCGCGGCTCGTAGCCGGGGAGTTCCAGCCCCTTGACGTGCGGGGCGAAATCCGGGGCAGGATCGCCGATCACCGTCGCTGCCCGGCGCGTCCCTTCGGCCAGCAACTCGCCGACCCCCTCGCGCCGCGCGATCTGGCCCAGCAGTTCATGGACCTTCGCCGCGTTGCCGAAACGCAGCCCTTCCTCGCGCAGCAGGCCGCGCTCGGAGCACTCCATCGCGAAGGCGATGCTCGCCCCCGCCGAGATGGTGTCCAGGCCGAAGTGGTCGCACAGTCGGGCGGCTTGCAGAACGGCGTCGCGGTCGCCGACACCGCACAGCGGACCGAGAGCAAACAGGCTTTCGTACTCCAGGCGGACTTCCTGGGTGGCGGGTGGCGGGTGGCGGGGGGCGGGAGAAGAGGACGCGGGGGTTGCCTTCTCTTCACCCGCCACCCGCCACCCGTCACCCGTCACCCGGTAAATGTGTTCACAGCCGATGGTGCAGGCGGCGCAGGAACGCCGCGCCACACGCCGGGCGGCGTTCAGTTCCTCGCCGGACAGGGCGGCGGCCTGTTCGAAGGTGCCCTGCTGGAAGTTGCGCGTCGGCAGAGCGGCGAAGCGGTTGAAAGTCAGCAGGTTGGCGACCGTGCCCAACTCACGATACTTCGCCGTCGCCGGGCCGAACGAACGCTGCGACAGATCCTTCGCCGCCGCGACCACGCCGGCCGGGTCGGCCACCTCGACGCGCTGCGAACCGGCGACAGCGATGGCCTTGAGTTTCTTCGCCCCCATCACGGCGCCCAGACCGCCGCGGCCCGCATGGCGATTCTCGTGGCTGATGGTCGCGTAGCGCACCAGGTTCTCGCCGGCCGGCCCGATGATCGCGGCGTGGAAGCGCGGCCCGAGACGCTCGTGCAGCCGCTCCCCCGCTTCCTCGGCCGACAGTCCCCAAAGATCGGCAGCCGATTCCACACGCATCCGGCCATCGTCGATGACCAGAACCGATGGGGTTGCGCAGGCGCCAGTAATGACCAGGGCGTCGAAACCGGCGCGTTTCGCGGCAAGAGCGAAGTGCGAGGACGACAGGGCGTCGTTGAGCCGGTCGGTCAGCGGCGACTTGGCGACGACCGCGAACTTGGCGGAGGTGGTCAGCGGCGTGCCGACCAGCGGACTCAGACTGAAGATCAGGGGAGCAGCCGCGGCCAGCGGTTCGACGCCGGGCGGCGCCTCGCGGTGCATCAGGTACGCGGCCAGGCCAACGCCGCCGACGAAGCGGCGCAGCACGCCCTCCGCCAGCGGCACCAACATGGCGGCGCCGCTCGTCAGGTCGATTCGGAGGTAACGACCGTGGTAGCCAAACACCCCTTTTCACCTCTCCCATAGATCTAATTCACGTCGTTCCCTGGCCTGCTTTTTTCGGCGGGACGACCGCATCAGGGCGTCGATGATGCAACCGGCCATCAGGCCGACGAAAAAGCCGGCACAGAGTAGGCCGCCGAAGACCCCCTCAACGTGATACGCGACGCCTGGCTTGGCGGTCAGGATCACAGCGAGGACCAGTCCCAGGACAATGCCGGCCACGACACACCAACGGATGACGGGCGGCATCCTGCCGAAGCGGTCGCGGATCATGTCGCCGAGATCGGGCATGGGCGGCTTTCCTCCTCTCACACGGTCCAGTTGCCGGCCTGACCATCCGTGCGGCAGATTTCGACAGCAGGGGCATCCTCCGACCCCGTCCGCCGGAACGCCAGCGGCACGACGTTGCTGACCAACCATTTGCCACCTACGTGCGACGAGAGTTTGACCTGCACCAGCTTTCGTCCATTGTGCCGGTAGAGCCGTACCGCCCGTGTGTCCCGGTGGACGATGAGTAGCTCCCGGACCTTGAGTTTGCCGTAAAACGGGATCTTCTCTTCGGTCTCGTCGCCGGGAGTCTGAACCTCGATCAGAAAGTCAGGACCGCCCATCCAATGGCTGCCGCAGTTCACTGCCGGGCAGTCTGTCAAGGCGACGACAACGTCGGGCCCGCGGAAACTCTGCTCCCAACCGTCGCGGCGGTCGCTCACATTCGCCCCAGGCTGGACCTCTCCACGGCCCTCCAGAGTGATGACGTTGAACAGGATCCCCGTCAGGAAGCCGACGAGGCTTTGGTGGGGGTTCCCAGCGATGGGGGGCACCGTATAGACTCCTTCCCACGTTTCATCGGGGCCGTCGATCCCTCGTTGCTGCCGATCGCGAATGAACGCGTCGATGAGCAGCGGGTCAAGGATGCGCACCTCTCTGGCCGCCTTCCGAAAGCGGGTCTGCTGCTCGCGCAGGTCCGGGAGTTCGTGAACCGCTGGTGCGCTGGCTGCTGATTGGATTGGCATCTCCATGAATCGCTCCCTTCGTTATCCCCCTGCGTCCGCCGATAGCAGCAGGATCCGCGTCCCCGGCGGCAGCGCTTCCGCCATATCCGTCACGAACCGTTGTCCGTCGATGGACAGCAGATAATGCAGTGGCAACCGTCCGTCCGGCCGCACCAGTCCCTTCAGACCCGGACAGGCGTGTTCCACGGCGGCCAGCAGTTCCGCGACGTTCGCCCCCTCAACGACAAGCTCCGCGCGTCCGGCCCGCTGACGGGGGACACCGAAGAATTCGACCGTGACTTGTGCGTGGTCTGCCACGTGCTCCTCCCTGACTTGCCGTTGGGGAAAGCACTCGGTCGCCGTCGGCAAGTCGTTTCTCATTATACCGAGAGGGCGCGGGACAAAGGTGCGGTTCCGGCGGGCGGTGTTGAGTTTTGAAGGCAGAAGGCGGAGTACGGAGTACCGAGTACCGAGAGCGGCGTACACGATTGCAACCCGCTCAACTTCGTACTTGGTACTTCGTACTCCGTACTCGGTACTCCGCCTTTTGAAACTCGGCCCGCTTGCTCACCCCTGCACATCTTTTTCCGTCAGCCCGTGCTGAGCGCGGTGGTAAGGGCCGTCGAAGATCTGCGTCGATTTGAAACGCTCGTGACGGCCGTCGCCGGCAACGGGGCGGACGCGCTCGATCAGCCGCGTCAGCGCGTCAGCATTCAGCGACGGGAACTTGCGCGCGATGGCGAGATCTTGCCGCAGCACGTCCATCGAGTCAATGCCGACGACGAGGCTCGCAATCCGCTGGCTGAGGGAGTAGTTGAGCGCCTCCTCGACGGAGCAGACCCTGGCGCTGACGAGCCGGCCGCGATGATCGCTGCCGCCGCCGAGGCTCTTCATGCCGATGACGGCGATGTCGCGCTTGACCGCTTCGGGGATAACGCGGCGGGCAAAACTCCGGTAATGGTAATCGCAGACATTGATCGGCATCTGCACCGTGTCCCAGGTGTGCCGCGGCAACATGCTCAGATGAATGTCCGGCGATTTGTGGCCGGTGAAACCGATAAAGCGCACCTTGCCTTCTTTCTGTGCGCGCAGTGCTTCGCGGAGAGCGCCGCGTTCGAGGATCCAATCCGGATCGTTATCGTAGTTGATCTCGTGGAACTGCCACAGGTCGAGGTGGTCGGTCTGCAGGCGTTTGAGGCTGTCCTCAAGGTGCTGGCGCGTGCCCTTGGCGTCGCGGGCGCAGTTCTTGGTCATGAGGAAGACACGTTTGCGACGGCCGCCGCTCGCCAGCGCCTTGCCCATGAGCGATTCGCTGCGGCCGTCGTGGTAGTCCCAGGCGTTGTCGAAGAAGGTGAGGCCCTCATCGATCGCGGTGTGCATGATGCGAATGGCCTCCTTTTCCTCCTTGACGGAGCCGATATGCCAGCCACCGAGGCAGAGGAGGGAGACGTTGACCTTGGTGCGGCCGAGTTGACGGGTCGGCAAGCCCTGGCCAGGCGGCTGGGCTGCGGGGGCGGCGTCGGGCATGGCGAGGGAGAGTGCGGCGGCGCCTGCGGCAGCGGTTTGGAGAAACTCTCTCCGGGTGTTGCCTTGCGCGTCCATGATCGATCCTCCAGCGAAATGATTGGGGGGCTGTGGACCTTATGATCATTCTCCGCCGCGCGGCGCACAGGGGCAAGGCGCGACTTCATTCAGATTTTCCGGCGGTGACAGAACGCGGGAGCCTGGTATAAGGGGACGCTCAGGCGGGGCACGCCCGTCAATTCGCAGGAGGACATCGTATGCAACCGTCCGCAGACTCTGAACCGCGTCTGCCGCCCGGCTGGAACGAGATGCTGACCCGTGTGGAACAGGCGCTCGCCATCGCCGAGGCCGCCGCCAGCCAGCGCGAGCAGGCATTGCAAGCCCACGGGTCGCAAGCCGTGGGCCTGGCGGGTGCCGGTGTGCTGCAAGGACTCGAACGCTTCCGCGAGCGCATACGCGGTCTGGCCGAGTGCCCCAGCCGGGCGGACGCGCTGGTCGCCGAGGCCGACACGGCCCTGGGCGACGCCGAGGACGCCCTGCAGGGGTGGTTCCAGAGCGTCGAGGCAACGCGGCGAACGCTGGCGAGTTGGGCAAGCAAGGCGTAGGATAGGGGGAGCAAGATTGCCCTCTCCTCGCGCTTTGCGGAGGTCTCTCCCATGGCCCAGTTCGCCGTCATCCTCCCCGCCGCCGGGAAATCGTCGCGCTTCCGCGAGAAGGAAAAGAAGCCGTTCACGAACCTCGACGGCCGCGCCGTCTGGCTGCGCACCGCCGAATTGTTCGTCACGCGCAAGGACGTCTGTCAGGTCATCGTCGTGGTGGCCCAAGCCGACCAGGAGATGTTCCGCCGCCGCTACGGCGCCAACCTCGCTTTCATGAACGTGCAGATCGCCGACGGCGGCGCCGAGCGCTTCGAGTCCGTCGGCAATGCGCTGGCCAAACTCAAGCCCGAGGTCGATTTCGTCGCCGTGCATGATGCGGTGCGGCCGTGCGTGACCGAGGCGCTCATCGACGCCGTGTTCGGCAAAGCCGAGCAGACCGGCGCCGCGCTGCTGGCGCTGCCGGTGGCCGACACGCTCAAGCGGGCCAATCCGCAGCAGCAGGTACAGGCAACGCTGTCGCGCCAGGGGTTGTGGCTGGCGCAGACGCCGCAGGTCTTCCGCCGCGACTGGCTCGTCGATGCTCACGCGAACCGCGGCAAGTTGGGCAAAGATATCACCGACGACGCCCAGTTGATCGAGGCGGCGGGCCATCCGGTGTTTGTCGTCGAGGGCGCGCCGACGAATATCAAGATTACTACCAAGGCGGACCTGTTATTGGCGGAGGCGATCCTCAAGGCGCATCCCAAGCCGCGGCCGAGCGGGCCGATCCATCCGTTCGCCGAAGAGGAAATGTGGGGCGGCCGCGGGTAAGACGTGGTTTGCAAACCAACCCGAAGCGTTAGCGAGGGACATCCTCGCTGACGCTTCGGGTTGGTAATGGAGGTGTTGACAACGCTTCTGGGCGCGGATCGTGGCCACAACCAGCTGTTTGTCGCCACGAACAACTGCTACTCGCGATTGTTGCGGCGCTGCACGTGGCAGCCCGGCTCGACGTCCCACGCACCGCGATGGTTCCCGCTCAGATCGCACTCCTCCACGATGCCTCCGCCGCGATCGTAGATCCAGAGCGCCTCGTACTGGTTGCCGGAGATGCGGCACCGCCGCAGGGTCGGATGGGCGGCGCTGCTGATTTCCACCCCCGCATGGCCGTTGGCGTAGACGTGACACCCCTCAATCACTCCAGAGCCTTTTTCGCGCACGAGGATGCCGCCGGTCTTGCCATCGTGAACGCGGCAGTTCCGCACGGTCGGGTTGGCCTCGGCGCTGATCGTCACGCCTGCGTAGCCGTTGCCGAAGATCTCGCACCCTTCCATCAGGCCACTGGCGCCGTCGTAGAACCAGATGCCACTCTCCTTGCCGTCGTGAATGCGGCAGTTGCGGACGGTAGCGCTCGCCGCCGCGCCGTGGACCGCCACGCCTGAAAGCGAATCGGAGGTGATATCGCAATCCTCCAGCAGCAACCGCCCGCGCGGCACATCGACTCCATAGAATTTCGCGCTATGCGTGCCGGCGACACAACGCAGAGTTAGGCTGCGGACGGTTGCCTCCTCCGTTCGCAGCACGAGGCAGTCGCCGGCCACGCTTTCGATGACGACGGCTTCGCGCGGCCCATCGCCGACGATCTCGACGCGCCGGTCCAGCACAATGCTCTCGGTATAGCGCCCGGGGCGGACCCGGATCACGCTGTCAGGGAGGGCGGCCTTGATAGCCTCTGTCAGCGAGCGGTAATGTCCCTTTCCCTGAGCACAGACGACGAGCGCCGTGGGCAACGGTGGCGGAGCCACGGTCACAGGGGCGAGTATGGACGGCACCGTGCCAGAGAGCAGGGCATCGCGGAAGGCGGCGGCATCGGCGGGTCGTTCCCTCGGGTCATTGTCCAGGGCGCGGGCGAGCAAGTCGCGGACGGCGGCAGGGACCAGGTGCGCCTTGAACAATTGCGGATCGCGGCGATCGGCATCGTGGTAATTGAGAGCGTAATAGAGCGAGGCGGCCAGCGAGTAGACGTCGCTGCGGGCATCGGCCTGACCGCGGCGGATCTGCTCGGCGGCGGCAAACAGCGCCGTGTAGCCGGCAGTGCCGCCCGTCCGCGTCAGACCGCTACTGTCCGCCACCGCCGCCAGGCCAAAGTCAACAAGAACCGGCCGGCCGTCGGCGCGCAACAGGATGTTCGCGGGCTTGACGTCGCGATGTACGATGCCGCGCGCGTGAGCCGCCGCCAGACCATCGGCCACGTCGCGGAACAGGCGCTGCGCCTGCTCCAGTGGCAGCGGTCCGTGGCGGGCGAGGTGCTGTTCAAGCGAAGCGCCATCGACCCATTCCATGGTGAAGTACCAGCACCCATGCTCCGCCGCGTAGCCGAACGTGTCGATCTCCACGAGATGAGTGTGCCGCCCCAGCCTGGCGAGTGTCATGATCTCGCGCTTGAAGCGCTCGACGAAAAGCGGATCACGCGACAGTTCCGCATGCATGACCTTCAACGCCATGACGCGGCCGCCCTTGAGAGCGCGAAATACCTGACCCCATCCGCCCCGCCCCAACAGCCGCTCCAACAACCACCCATCCAACGTGTCCCCGGCCGCCGGCTGCCGCAACCCAGGCGACGGGGCATCGACCGGAGTATGACCGCGCCGCGACAGCGCCGTCACACGCCGCTGCAACTCGGCCAGTTCGGCGTCGGCCGGCTGCAACCGCACCGCCCGCGTCAACTGCTGCTCCGCCTGCACGAAGTGATGTCCCGCGCTCTGCGCTGCCGCCAGCGCCACCGCCGTCGCCGCCGACTGCGGCCGCGCCACCGCCAACCGCCCGAGTGTTCCCTCCGCCTCGGTCACCTGCCCGCATCCCAACGAGCGCAACGCCTCCTGGAACGAGCGCAGCAACTCCCCGAAGGTCTCCGCCGCAAAGCCACCCGCGCGTAACTCATCGACGAAGTCGCACACGCCGACGGCTCGCCGCAGAAGCGGCAACATCTCCTCCTGGCCGAGTAGCAGATTCGCTTGCTGGGCTTCCAGCCGCTCGAAACGCCGCGCCAGCGCTTCCAGGCGACGGGCTGCCTCCTGGCAGCGCTGATCGGTCGCCAGCGCGGTCTCGACGAGTTGGGCGGCAACGTCGGGCAGGCGTTCGAGGCGGGCGACCTGGGCGGTGACGAAACTGAGATCGCCGCTCAGTAAATCCAGCACTTCGCCCAGGCGTTCGAGTTCGGCGGCGCTGGCTTCGACCTGTTTGGCGAGGTCAATCTCCCACTGGTCCTGCGCTTTCTTCTCGGCGCTGGTGAAGGCCTTATCGACCAACCCGACGACGCTAGAGCCGCCGGGCAGGACGGCGCCGAGGATGGTCGAGGCGGCGAACTTGGCGCCCGAACCATACTTCTTGCACAAAGCGAGAATCTTACTCTGCCAACTCATGATGGGTGGGCCTCCCTTTGGCTGTTCGCTCTTGCCCTGCCCGGTGGCGAACCGGGGCGAGGTGAAGGCAAGCGAATCCCCCCTCATTATTGGACGGCGGCAGCCGTTTGGCAAAAGGTGTTGCCGTGAATCCGGCGACGGTTTGGCCGAGCCAACGGCGGATAGGTATGGTAGCCTGGAGCAACCCCTGCTATCCTTCAACAGCCGCAACCTGGGCTCGGGAGGTTATGACACCCCCGCCAATTCGCAAGCGAGAAACACGAAGGAGCTTTCCATGCCGCGCCGCGTTTGCCA
>DASPXY010001211.1:0-2841 GCA_035637055.1 Gemmataceae bacterium
TGCCATCGTGGAAGTGCTCAATGATGCGGAAAGCGCCCTGCTTCCCGGACGCCAACCGGCAGAGGTCGAGGGCCGGGAACGCATCGAGTAATTCTTCGATCCCCTTGGGACTGAACTTCGATTGCGCTACGCCGATTCGCCGAAGTTCCCGAAATTGCCGCAGGGTGGTGATCGACGCGTCGGTTACCCCAGTTCCAATGAGGTTGATTTCGGCCAGGCGACGCAGGGGCACGAGGCGTTTGAGTCCCTCGTCGGTCACCCCGGTAAAAGCAAGGTTCAGGATTTCGAGTTCGGGCAGTCGGGCGAGCACGACCAAATCCTGGTCGTTGACCTTGGTGCCGGCGAGGTCAATGTCCCAGCGGACTGGCCGGTTTCCCTCAAGCCACGGCCGGAGTTTCTTGTGCTTGCCTCGCAGGTCGGTGACGTGCTGCAGGACGCCCTCGCCGCTGAGATTGGGGCCGGCGGCAACGCAGGTCAGCAGCCGCACCTCCTTGCCGTCGGAATAGATGGTCACACCCACCTTCTGGCCGGCCTTCAAATCTGCCCGGCGAATGGGTTTGATTACCGTATCGGTTTTCTCCGGTTTCGGGTCGCGGTCGAGGAGGCTGAAGCGGGAAACCTCGGTCGTCTTGATGGAGAGGATTTTGCCGTCGTCCCCACCCGACTCGACGCGGACGATGAGATCCTGGCCGCGAACCTCCACGACGCGACACGTCAGGCCGTAGATGCCTTCCGGCAAGACGTCGGCACCCTCTCTCGGCGGTTGCGCGAGACAAGGGATCAGACAAACCAGAGCACGGAGCAGAATCATTGGGCCACTCCTTGGGGTAAAGGGTCGGGAACGCCGGAGCGAGACGAAAGCCAACGTGGGATTACGCGATACGCACCCAGCCCGGCTTGCCCTCCTCGCCTTCCACTTGCACGTCGCGCTCCAGGAACAGGCGAATCACGGCGATGTTCGTCAGCAGGTGCTGCGTCACCACAGAGACCGGATACGAGGATGGTCCCGAGGCCAACGCCAGGGGTAGCACCAGCTGGTCGGCGCTATGGGCATCCACGCCCGGCGGCGTCGCTTCCAGAAAGGCGACCGCCTCATCAACCGCCTCGTCGGCGACGCGCTCGGCGCGCTTGCCGCGCTCGCCGAGGGCGAAGAACAGCGTCGGCACCGGAGCCGTCTCCAGCACCACCGCTAACACTGTCCCCGGCCCGCCATCCCAACTCTCCTCCGTAATGTCCACTTTCAGGCCGTGGCCCTTCAGCCCTCCAATCGCCCGACGAGCCTGGCGGCTGGCGATGTCCGCCGGCAGCCCCGCCACGGCGCTGAAGCCCGTCGCCCGCTTCGGCCTGTCGGGCGTTTCGAGTTGCAGGCCGAGCAAGCGCGGGCAGGGCTGAATGTGCGCCTCCAAGACGCCGCCGCCGCGCGGGTAGAAGCCAGGCCGACGCATGCGCAGTTTCAGTTGCAGGCCGAGCAGTTCCATGTAGGGGCGCCAGGTCGTTTCCAGGAAGTGGTAGCACGGGCAGTGCGTGACGTGGGTGCCGCCGGTGATAGTCACCTCGCTGGGGGCGTCGGTCTTGAAGGCGAGCGGCAGGTAGAGCGTGTGCAGCACGAGCGAGGTGGCGCCCGCGGTGCCGATCGGAAAGTGATACTTGCCGGGGACGACCGGACCCGGCTCGAAGACGAGATCGGTGCTGTCCTTGCAGTCGCCGCGCAGCGTCGCTCCGCCGACGGTGGCGGCGGCGCGGACGCTCATTAAGTGCTGCGGTTGCAGGCCGGGGCGCGAGCGGCGGGCGCGAATGCTCCGCAGGTGGAACGGCTTGCCGGTCACCAGGGACAGCGCCAGGCTGGTGCGCAGTATCTGGCCGCCGCCTTCGCCAAAGGAACCGTCGATCTCGACCAGGGGTTGGCTCATATTATCCGCTTTTGCTCCCTTATTTCTCCGCAGGCGTCACCGCGAGCAGCGCCTCGGCGGCCGCCTGGCGCACTTCGACGTTTGGGTCTCCGAGGACACGGGTCAGGGCTGCAGCGGCCTGGACGGCATCGGGGCCGAGTTTCCCGAGCAGCCGCGCCGCGGCTGCCCGCACCTGCGGGCTCTTTGCCTCCAGGGCTGCCATCAGCGCCGGGATAGCCACTTTCGCCTCCGGTCCAATCGCCTCCAGGGTTCGGATAGCTGGTACCGTGTCGCCCGACGAGGCTTTGACAATCTCCGCCAACGCCGCGACAGCAGGCTTCGCGGCGGGACCATATCGGCTGAGGGCAACGAACGCCGTGCCGCGCACGTCCGCGTTGTCATCCTTGAGGCAGCGCGCCAGACCGGTGACCGCATTGGCGGCGTCGGCCTGCGCTCCTTTCAGCGGCGCCATTCGGCCGAGGGCTCGAACCGCCGCCCAGCGGACGAAAGCGTTCTCGTCCTTGAGCGCCTTGATGACTGCTTGCGCAGCCGGTGCTGCGTCAGCGCCGGCGGCCTCCAGGGCGTAGAGGCAAGCCAGGCGCGAGCGGACGTTGGGGTGACCGACCTGAGCCGCCAGCGCCGGCACGCCCTTCCGCAGGATAGGGCCAAGCGGATCCTCGTCGCCCTTGTCGGGGACACCCTCTTTTCCCGCGACAGGCACGCTGTCCAACAGGCCGCGAAGACGTCGCCGCGCCTCGCCGAGTGCTTCCAGGGTATTCGCGGCCACCTCGATCACTCGCGGCTCGGCATCCTTGAGGGCTTCCGCCAGTCCCGCGGCCTGTCCTTTCAGGCCACTGAGGAGCGGTTGGTACAACGTCAGGTCTTGCTCAAGCCTTTTGATGATCTGCCCCATCTGCGCTCGCTCCTGAGGCGTGAGCGGCCGCCCAGGCGG
>DASPXY010001212.1:0-6315 GCA_035637055.1 Gemmataceae bacterium
ACGCCGAGGACGCCCTGGTGGCGGCAGCGATGGCGACGCAGGCCGACGCGATCGCGCACGCCATCGACCTCATCGCCGAGCGGTTGCGGCAAGGCGGGCGCCTCATCTACGCGGGGGCCGGCACGTCGGGGCGGCTCGGGGTGCTGGACGCGACGGAATGTCCGCCGACGTTCAACTCGCCGCCGGGGCAGGTGGCCGGCATCATCGCCGGCGGCCGTGAGGCGCTGACGCGCGCCGTCGAGGGAGCGGAGGATCATCCCGAGTTCGCCGAGCGCGATCTTGCGGCGCTCCATGTCGGCGCGGGCGATGTCGTCGCCGGCATCGCCACCAGTGGACGAACCCCGTACGTCTTGGGGGCTGTCGCCTACGCGCGGCGGCAAGGTATTTTCACGATCGGCATCTCGTGCAATCGGGAATCGGAGTTGGCTCCGGTGGTCGATCTGGCGATCACGCCCATTGTCGGTCCGGAAATCGTGAGCGGCTCGACGCGGCTCAAGGCCGGGACCGCGACGAAGCTGGTGCTGAACATGCTGACCACCGGGGCGATGGTGCGCCTGGGCAAGACGTTCGGCGATCTCATGGTGGACCTGCGCGTTACCAACAACAAGCTGCGCATCCGCTGCAATCGGATCGTGCGGCAGGTGATGGGGTTGGCGACCGAGGCGGCGGATGAGTTGCTGCAGCGCTGTGGCGGCGAGGTCAAAACGGCCCTCGTAGCGCATCTCGCAGCCGTGGAACCGGAGGAAGCGCGGCGACGGTTGAGCGCAGCCGATGGGCGCGTGCGCGCGGCTCTTGGGCTTACCTCTTCCCGCTTGCGGGTTAGCACTCTGGAGCGTGCTAACCCGCAAGCGGGAAGCCCTCTCTACCTGGGCATCGACGGCGGCGGCACACAGACCGTTGCGCTCCTGACGGACGCTGACGGCACAGTCCTGGGTCGCGGCGAAGCGGGACCATCAAACCTACACGCGGTCGGGGTCGGGCCGGCGCTCAGGGCACTGGAAACGGCCGCCGCGGCGGCCTTCGCCACAGCGAAACTCCCCGTGCAGCCGGTGACCGCGGCCTGTCTTGGCCTCGCCGGAGCGGACCGGCCGTGGGAGCGTTCCTTGCTTCACGATTGGGCTCAGCGCGTCCACCTGTGTGAGCACCTCGAACTGACCAGCGATGGCGCCCTCCTCCTCGCGGCCGGCACGCCCGACAATTGGGGGCTGGCGCTGGTGGCCGGCACGGGATCGATCGCGGTGGGCCGCGCTGCCGATGGCCGCACGGCACGGGCCGGCGGTTGGGGCTATCTGCTCGGCGATGAGGGGAGCGGTTATCGGATCGCGCTGGCGGCGTTGCAGGCGATTGCCCAGGCGACCGACGGACGGGGACCACCGACGGCACTCGTGGGTGCCTTCCTGAGCCACTTGCGACTGGATGCGCCGCAGGCATTGATTGCGACTGTCTACCGCAGCGACTTTGACCGAAGTCGGTTGGCGAGCCTGGCGCCGCTGGTGTTCGCTGCGGCGGAGGCCGGGGACGTAGTGGCGCGGCAGATCGTCGCCGACGCCGCGGAGCAACTGGCTGAGGCCGGCGCCGCCGTGGTACGGCAACTCGGCTGGCAACACGCGGTTCCCCTGGCGCTCGCCGGCGGCTGTCTGCTGGCCAGCGCGAGTTATCGGGAGCAGGTGGTCTGCCAGCTGGAGACAATGGGCCTGACGTTCGCGCCGGTCACGCCTGTGCCCGAGCCGGCTGTCGGAGCCGTGCGTCTCGCCCGGAGCGCGAAAGCCGAAACTGCCAAATAGGCCGTTCAAACAGAGTTAATATCCTTATTAGCCGATACCCGGCTGCCCTGCTTGGAGCAGTTGCAGCAGGCGGGCGAGTTGTTGCTGCATGGGTCGCATCGCCCTGGGAGCGCGTTCGCCGCTCCTGGCCGCAACCTTCAGCCAGATCACCACCGGCCCCGGACCGGACAATACCTCGGCGGCGCTGCCGCTCCACTCCGCGACGGTTTCGCAGACGTAAACCCGGCGGATGCCTGCCGCGCGCGCCAGGCCGGCGAAATCGGTGCGGCCGGCACCGGGACTCGGTTGACCGCCAGTGACCTCATAAACGCCGTTGTCCATCACGATCAGGAAGAGGTCGGCGGGGTGGCACGCGATTGTGACCAGGCAGCCCAGGTTCATGAGCAGGTGGCCGTCGCCGCAAACCACGACAACGCCGTGCCGCGATTGGGCCAGCGCCAAGCCGAGCCCCAGCGCTGGCCCTTGCCCCATCGAGGCGGGGACGTAGGAGAGGTCCAGCGCGGTGTCGGACAGGGACACCCAGAGATCGACGGAGCCGTGCGTGGTGATGACGAGGTGCTGCCCGCGCCGTGCGGCGAGCACGTCCAGGGCCTCGCGGTGTGTCATCGTCACAATTGCTGCTCCCAACGCCGGGATCGCGGTTTGATCGGGCTGCCGAAGTTGTACGAGCCTCGTGTGGTGGTGCCCAGCGGTTTGCAAAGGCGCATGGAAAGCCGAGGCGGCGCTGACGCTGACGGCGAAGGACGGCGGCACACATCTGCACTGGAAGGCGGAGGTGACGCGGCTCGGCGGGTTGCTCAAGGCGGTGCCGTCGGGCTTGATCCGCGGAGCGGCACAGAAGGTGATTACCGACGTGTGGACGAACGTCGAGGCACAACTCGGGAAATAATGCAAGCCGAGCTTCCGTGGCGAGAGTGGCTCGTGGTAACATGGAGGAAGGGGAGTGTGTGTTTCATCTCATTGCATTGCACGGTGACACCTCTCCTCCAGCAACATCGCGTCCGTTCTGCGCGCATTAGGAGCTACGGCGGCTGCGACTATCCCCCTCCCCTGCCAACAAAGCCCGACACCAGGGCGGGGTTCTGTTCGACAACAAGCGTTCGCACCAGCCGGCTGATACCGTCCGTTCGCAACCGTTCACGGGTCGGAAGTGACCAGCGGTCAGCGAGAAGCCGAGCCCGAGCGCTGGCATAAGCCCGCCAGTCACGTAGCATAGCGAGCCCCCCAGGGCACGGGCGGACCGGAGGACGGCCCGCCAAGGCCGTCGGCGAGTGTTCGGCCCGGCGCGGGCACCCCAGCTGGCGGCCGAATTCCTGCACTCATTCTTGCCCGAACAGCGGCCATCTGTTCGCGTAGGACTCACGGCACTTCTCTCGACAGTAAGGCCCGCAGGAGTGGTATAATAGGCCTTTGAAACCGCCGTTTGGCGAATCTTCGCCCCGTGGTGGGTGAAGAATACAGGATACCCGCAACGCGGCGGGGACCGGAGAACAGCCGATGACCGGGAGTGAGGTTCTGACGATCCTGCTGCAGGCGGCGCAAGCCGCAGTCGCCGGCTACCTCGGCAAGAAGGCGAAGTCCGGGGTGGAGACGCTCCTTGCGTGGATTGATGACCGCGTGGCCGCGCAGCCATCCCTGAAAATGTCTGGGGTGGCCCGCAAGAACATCGAGAAACTCCTCGCGGAAAACCCGACCCTGTTCGAGAGAATTCTGGCGAATGTGGTCAGGTCAAAGGACCGCCAGGGCATCATGCTCGTCGGCCCCACTGGCGCTGGCAAGACGCACCTCGCCGCTGCGATAACGCAAACGGTCCGCCAGCAGGACTATCTATCAACGGTGGAGATCACCGCCACTTCATCCCTTTTCAATGGACGTCTGGTGGTATTGCGAGATACGCCAGGGAAAGTGGAACATGGTGCGGAACTCTGGAAGGCATTGGAGAAGTACCAGCCTTCGATTCTTGTCCTGGTGATGTCCTATGGCTACCTCGCCCCCGCCGGTACGGGCGTGGAACTTCGGCTCGGACTGCGGCATCCGCTGCGGCGCAAGATCGATCGGTTTTTGCAAGACGGCCGAAAAGAGGAAATAACCGTCATCAGGCAGTTTACAGATCTCGTCAGGGAACCAAAAAGTAAGGTCAAGCATCTGGTGGTCGTTGCGAACAAGATGGATATGTGGCTGGGGCGACACGCCCAGGTTGTCGATTATTATCAGACAAATACAGAGTTCCAAAACGCCTTGCGCGATCTGCTCGACAAGGTGGTGCGGCCTGGTCAGACCGCTCAAGTGGTGACGGCAGCTGCGGAGTACGACAGCTTCAAGGGTGTACCCCCGGACGGCCAGTTCAGCCAGGAAGCGGCAACTGATTCGGTGCGAGTGCTCAAGGCCCTGCTTGCCGCTCTGCTTCGGGATGGGAACCTATCATGAGCACCTTCAAGTCTTTCCGGTTCCTAGATGGTTCGCCGAATAACCCTGAGGGGCTCGAACTCCTCCGCCATGAGATCATCAGGTTGGGGCGTTGGCGAGCGTTGATGTACTTCGCAAGCGTGGGCTTGCAAGTTATCGTCACAGCACAAGCGCTGACGTGGCCGGAATTGCTGCCACGCTACACGACAATCGGCTTCACGGCGGCGTTCGCGCTTTTCTGGTTCTCGTTCTGGTACGCGGCTGCGATGAGGTACCACGAATTCCGAGCGACGTTCATGCACTCAGAGCGCGACGGCGAAACTGCCCTCACCCGTCGCTTCCCCCCGTTCTGGGTGGACCGAAGCCGAGTCCGGCTGCTAGGCATGTTCTACCTTCAGGTTTTGGCGACGGCGGCCGTGATAGTGTGGCTGAGTCCGGACGTTGCCATGGACTTGCGTCAGATCGGCGCCGTGGGTTTGTCCGTTCTGATCAACCTCGGGCCGGTCATCACGTGGCCCGCTGCTGTCGCCATCGCGGCGTATTACCTGCACGGTTTGCTGAGGGCAAAGCATCCGTCTACAGTCGGAGAGCGTGCAAAAAATAAAGTGCGGGACCGAATCATGGCGCTCGAGGTCCGCGCCGACAACGCCAGACTTCCCGAGCCGGAACTACCCCACGAGGTGCCAGGGAACGGGGAGTTCCTACCGGGAATTTTGGATCTGTTGGTGAAGAATGCACCAAAAGGGGCCGCGCTCGCGGCGTGGCAGGAGGTCGAGCGCGAGGTGTTCAACCTTGCAACAGAACTAGGGATCAGCGTTGACCGCCACATGACCACGCAGGAACTGATAAGCCGGTTGTCAGGTGCGTTCCCTATCCCGCAGGAAGTAATCGGTTTGCTGGACGATTTGCGAGCTATCCGAAATCGGGCGGCGCACGGCCATTCCGGTTATGACCTCACTCCCTCCGCGGCCGAGGAGTTCGTCCGTTTGTCGCGGAGGATCATCGCTTGGTTCAAACAAGCGGCTTGCAGAGAAAAACTGGAGCCGGGAGAATTCACCGTTACACTGGAAGGCTTGGCGGACAAATCAGCCAAGATTGCCGTCATCAAAGCTGTGCGCGAGATCACAAAGTGTGGTCTCGGCGAAGCAAAAGATCTGGTCGAATGTGCGCCCAGACCGATCAAAGAGAACATATCCAAAGAGGCGGCCGAGACCTTGAAGAAAAAACTTGAGGAGGCCGGAGCAAAGGTCAAGGTGGCGTGAGGCAATGTCGCGCCCGTCACACTCTTCTGTAATCCTCCCCCCAATGCTTGCGCAGGCAGAACCTGGAATGGGTGCAGGAATTCATCCCTGTCAACCTGGCGAGGACTCGCTTGAGCGCGAGCGGCGCCACCAGTCCCCGGCGGGAGGCGGCATCATGCGGTCTCCCCTATACACGACCTTATTTGTACGCCTCGTACTCCTTGCCCAGCACCGCGGCGGCCACCTTCAGCTTCAAAATCTCGTCCGTCCCCTCGTAGATCCGACAAACGCGCACGTCCTGCAAAATGCCGTCCGGGCCGGTATAGGGTGGACCAGCCGCGGCCGCCGAACACTTGCACCGCCCGATCGGCCGCGTCCCAGGCAGCGTTCGCGGCGAACAACTTCGCCTGCGCCGCCAGCAACTCGGCGCTCGCGCGCAACTCTGCGTTGCCCGGTTCCGCGGCGCTGGCGTCCTTCGCCTGAGCCGCCTTCATCACGAGGGCGTCGCTTGCCAATCGGTGCATCTCGATGGCAGCGATATGCTCTTGCACCAGCTGATGCTTGGCGATCGGCTTGCCGTGCTGCTCACGTTCCTTGGCGTAACGCACCGCCTCGGTCAGGCAGTCCTCGATCACGCCCAGGCAGCCCGAGGCGACGCTGATGCGGCCGCTGACCAGCGTCCCCATCGCGATGCGGAAGCCAGCGCCCTCCTCGCCCAGCAGGTTCGCCGCCGGCACCTCGTAATTCGTCAGCTCGAACATGCCGGTGTTCGCGGTCGGCATGCTCATTTTCGCCGTCAGATCCTCGCGCTCGCAGCCGGGGCCGTCCACCAGATCAACGATGAATGCGCTGACCCTTTTCCCACCTTTCGGATAGGCAAACAG
>DASPXY010001213.1:0-6456 GCA_035637055.1 Gemmataceae bacterium
CACGCTGACCGGGATTTGCCGGCTCGCGGTCGCATTGTTCCGGTCGCTGACCTGCAAGGCGCCGCTGTACGTCCCAGCGGACAGCGTGCTCAGGCCCGACGTGGCAACGTGGATCTGCAGCGACTGCCCGCTGCTGAGCAGCCCGGCATCGTGATCGACCCGCAGCGCCAGGCCAGCTCGCCCCGGCACCGAGATCGACCCTGCGAGCTGGTAGTTCAGCAGGCTACCGGCGGCCCCGCTGTTGCTGATCGTCACCACGCCGGAGGCCGTGTCGCCGTCGGAGTTGGGCGTGAGAGCCAGCGAACTCGGGCTGATGCTGATCGTCGGACCCTGGTCACGGACGGGAACCGTCATGCTGACCGTCGCCTGTTTGCTCGCTGCGATGCCGTGCTGATCGCTGACCTCCACAACGCCGGTATACGTGCCGGCGGACAGGGTATTCAGACCCGAGACGCTGAGCTGAGCCAGGGAGTCCATGCCAACAAAGACACGTCCTGTCGGCGGGTTCGCCGAGAGCGTGAGCGGACCGCCGGGAGTCGTGATCTGGCCATGCACCTGATAGGCCAGGGTACTGAGCCAGGCCCCGGTGTTCGTGACATGCAGGTAACCTGAGGCCGTGTTCTGGTCGAACGGATTGACCGAAAGCGTCACCGCAGCGGGACTGAGGGAAATTTCGGGATTCTGAGGAGGGTTCCGGGTGCCGGTATCGAGGTGCAGGTTTCCCAGCGCGACGGGGAGCCAGCCCGCCGCACCGTAGGCGAACTGATCGACACCGCCCGGCGCGGGCACACCGCCCAGATGCCAGGTACCGCTCGCCGGATCGACGACGCCGATGTTGCACGTGCCGTTGCCGTCCCAGTCGCCGACCACCGGGAACCAGCCCGCGCCGCCGTAAGCGAACGGGCTGACGTCCGGGGCACCCATGTCTGGAGTGTGCCGCAGATACCAGGTCTCGGTGACCGGATCGACGGCACCGATGCCGGTGTGCCCGCTGCCGGTCCAGTCGCCGGCGATGGGGATCCAGCCGGGAGCCCCGTACTGGAAGGCGGCGGTTACATCGGGAGCGCCGGGGGCGTTCGCATTGCGTAGATACCAGGTCTCCGTAGTCGGATCAACGACGCCGATCGTGCTGAGGCCGTCGCCGTCCCAGTCGCCGACCACTGGCTTCCAGCCACCGTCACCGTAGGCGAATGTGCCCGCGTCGGGCGCGCCGGCGTTGGCGTCGTGGCGCAGATACCAGTTGGCGTTGCCGGGGTCGAACACACCAATGAGGGCGGCGCCCGGCAAGAAGGATTGACCCGCGGTCAGCACTTCGCGCGCTTCGAGGCATTCCACCTGCGGGCGCACAGAACGCCGACGGGCGGCCGACGGAACCACCCGCCGGGGTTTCTCACAACGGAAGAGGGAACGGAGCCAGCGACGGAACATGAGCGACCTCCTTCCAGGGGATCAGGATCGAGTTGGAGAGCGTCTGGGAGGTAAATGGGAAAGGCGGTCGCGGAGCCGACACGCGTTGAAAAAAATTGTCCGCGGTGGCGGCTCTGGTAAAATCGAGCTTTGCAAGCGTTGGGAGGTTTGCGGAGGGCTGCCGATGTCCGCATCGGATTCGTTTCTGGAGTTGCGTTCCGGCCTGTTCGCCGGCGACGAGAACGCAGCCGCGAAGTTGTTCGCCCACTACGCCGCGCGTCTGGTCGCCCTGGCGCGGGCGCGGCTTGGCCCGCGTTTGCGCGCGAAGGTCGATCCGGAGGACATTGTGCAGTCCGCGTTCCACAGTTTCTTTCTGCGCTGCTCCGCCGGTCGCTTCGACCTCGACAGCCCGGAGCAATTGTGGAGCCTGCTGGTGCTATTTACCCTGCGGAAGTGCGGTCGGCAGTTCGACCTGTACGGGGCCAAACGCCGCGACGCGGCGCGCGAGGCCCACGCCGGCTGGCTGCAAGGCGACGAGGAGAGTGCGGTGCCGCAGCAGCGCGAGCCGGGACCGGAGGAGGCGGCGATCCTGGCGGATACCGTCGAGCACGTCGCCGGTCAACTCAGTTCGCCCCTGAAGCGGCAGATTTTCGATCTGAGTTTGCAAGGCCACAGTATCGCCGAGATCGCCGAGCAAACGCAGTATTACGAACGGGGCGTCGAGCGCGTCCGCGCCGAGATCCATCGCCTGGTCGAGCAACTTCTCGACGCCTGATGGATTAGCGTACCTCAAGGGACAGTTCGGGGTTGCCGTCCTCGTCGTTGGCGCGGGCCAAGCGGAAGGATTTGCCAAAGACAGTGGACTTGAGCCAACCCCCTTGCTTGCGGACGGCGACATATCCCTTCGCGGCGCAGCGCAGAATATCGAACGAGAGGCGTTCACCGCGGACATCGACCAGCCAGTATTCCGGGATACCGGCCTTCCAGTACAAATCGCGGAGATCGACGGTATCCTTTTGCACCGAGCTGTCGCTGACGACTTCCAGGACCATGTCGGGCGTGCCTTCCAGTTCGACGTAGCCTTCCTTCCGTCCTGCGATGAAGCGAGCGCGGCCGCTGGCGAGCGTCTCGCGCGCGACGAAAGCGCCATCAGGTCCGGCGCTGAACTCCACTTCGACGTTGGTGATTAGCATCCCGTCATGGAGATATTCGCCCAACTGACCCGCCTTGACGAGTCCCAGCAGCACAAAGGCGAACTCACCTTTCACCTTGTTATGGGTGTAGAACTGCTCCTTGCTCATATCGACCCACACCTCTCCATTGAGGTAACAAACCCGCACCTTCTCCGGGAAGTCCTCCGAGTCAACCCAGCGATGAAAGGATTCCAGATCCTGGACCCACGAAGGAATCCGGATGGAATCGCGATCAACTACAATCGTGCTCATTGTCGGCTGCCCCTTTCGTCAGGCCACATCCTTGCCTCGCGCCGAGTATAACTTCTCGCCGGACATGCACACAAGACCGAGCGCCGGGTTGTTGTCCGGGCATCCTCATTTCATCGCGGGCGAACGACCAAGTTCAGCAGCGGGGCCGGCCGGAGAGTATTCATACCTCGAAAAGCCGTGATGCCGGCCCCGTCTGCTGCAACGGCTGGTTAGCCGGCCCGCCAGCCGCCTCAGCCATGCTACCCGCAGGACGCGCCCTGAGCAAGCACCCGTAGCGAACCAGCCGCTTGCGAATTCTGGCGTCCGATGGGAAAATCGTGAAAAAAATCGCCCGGTGTGGGAAATGAATAGGTAGAAATCGAGTTCAAAGGGTTGACAGGATGGCAACGACAACGCTTGGTACCGTTCTCCGAAACGTGCGTCGGTCCATGCTCCGCCACGATGACGCTGGCCAGACGGACGGCACGCTCTTGGAGCGTTTCATCGCGCAGCAGGACGAAGCCGCCTTCGAGGCTCTGGTGCGCCGCCACGGGCCGATGGTACTCGGCGTGTGCCGGCGCGTTCTCCGGAACGAAGCTGACGCGGAGGATGCCTTCCAGGCCACCTTCTTGGTGCTGGTCCGCAGGGCCGGCTCCATCCGGCCACGTGGGATGGTGGGCAACTGGCTGTACGGTGTGGCCCAGAACACGGCGCGGAAGGCAAAGGTCATGAACACCCGTATGCGGGCCAGAGAACGGGAGGCGGGCGCGCGGCCGAAGCCGGAAGCGGCCTCCCAGGACTGGCAACAGCAGCAAGAGTTGCTGGACCAAGAGTTGCAAGCCCTCCCCGACAAGTACCGAGCACCAATCGTCTTGTGCGACCTGGAAGGGAAGTCGATCAAGGAGGCGGCGCGCCACCTCGGCTGCCCTTCCGCGACCATCGGCACGCGACTAGCGCGGGGCCGGAGTATGCTGGCTCGAAGGCTGGCCCGCCGTGGGCTGATCTTGTCCGGCGGCGTGATCGCGACCGTCTTGTCTCAGAATGCGGCATCGGCAGGTGTGTCGTTGCCTTTGGTAACTTCAACCGTCAAGGCGGCGAGTTTGTTCGCCGCAGGGCAAGCGGCTTCGGGCGTCGTCGGCGCCAAAGTGGCCGCATTAACTGAAGGAGTGCTGAAAGCCATGTTGCTGACCAAACTCAAGATCGCCTCGGCGCTGCTGGTGCTGGCTGTCGCCGTAATTGGTGGTGTGACGAGCCTGACCGCGCCGACGGCCTCGCTCGCTCACGCGGCCCCGGTGCCGCAGGAAAAACCTGATCCGGTCAAACTCGAACTCGCGAGCCTGCAAGGAACCTGGCGGAGGGTCGGGGGCGAGCATTGCGGAGAGAAGTTCGCGGCCGAGGATCTGAAGAAGGCCGAGGCGGTGTGGGAGATCAAGGGCGAACAGATCACGTGGCGGAACGTCAAGGTCAAGGACGGGTTCCAGACCGCGCTGAAGATTGACCCGTCGAAACAGCCGAAAGAAATCGACATGGGGCCGATCCACATCAACGGGAAACTGCAGGACAACCCGCTGGGCAACCCCTTGGCCAACAAAGGCTCGCTGGGGATTTACGAACTGAAGGGCGATACCCTGCGGGTGTGCTACGGCGGCGGCGGCGAGGACGGGAAGCAGCGGCCGAAGGAGTTCAAGACGGTCCGGCGAGACTTAGAGCGGTTCCCGGATCCCCACGAGGTGATCATGGTTTTCGAGCGGATCAAGGACGCAGCCCCCCAGGCCCAAGAGAAAAAGACTCTTCCGGAGTTCGCCCTCGATCTGACCAAGATCGATCGGACGATCCGCAAGGAGCCGGCCTATCGCGGCAAACCCCGCTATGCCCTGCTCGTTTTGGGGCCGAAGGCCCAGACGCGGATTTGGCTCGTGATCGATGACCAGACTCTCTACGTCGATCGCAATGGCAACGGCGATCTCACCGAGAAGGGCGAGCAAGTCGCGGTCACAAAGGTGGATGTCAATCAGTACGTGGAATTCCACGCAGGTGAAATCGTGGAAGCGGATGGCAAGACCAAGCACTCCCACCTCTTCGTGTACCAGTACTATGCGCGGCAAAACGACCAGTTGGTGAACACCATCAACGTGATGGATGTCGCCGGCACTTTCGGGCAAGGGACCAATGGCGAGAATGGCTGTTCCTTCGCGGCGACGCCCAAGGAGGCACCGGTCATCCACATCAACGGACCACTGACCCTGAGGGCGCACAGCGTCTGGGCCGAATTCCCCGGAGGGCGCAAGCTCAAAGAAGTTCCATACCAGTTGGACTTGGGAGAGAAAGTAGCGCAACTCCACGTTCAGGTGGGCACACCGGGCCTTGGCAAGGGCACCTTTGCCGCCTTCGCGACGGAACAAGGGTTTCCAGCCGACCTTCACCCGATGGCGGAGATCAGCATGCCGAGCAAGGCCGATCCCAACAAGATGATTAAACTTCAGTTCTCTCTGAAAGAGCGTTGCTGCGGCACACAATTCAACGGCCCAGTGCAGATCCCGGAAGCGGGTGGCCCTGGCAAGGCCAAGGTCACGCTTTCGTTCCCCGACTGGAAGGAAGGCAAAGTAGCTCCAGCGGTTGTCGAACTGCCGATGATGGGCGCGCTCGCCCGGTAGTCCGCAATCTGCGGAAGAAGCCCCCGTTCTCTCACTGCTGGCCGCCGGGGCTGTGCTTCCGGTGGCCAGCAGTGTTGTTTGCGCCGGCTAACTACTGAATCAGCTAACCGCCGCCGGTTAGCCTATGCAGGGATACGCTGACAGGCGCCGGTCAGCCTATGCCAACCCCTGCTCACAGATCTCGCTGCGCCAGTCAGCCTATCACGGCGCCGGTCAGCAGATCCCACCGCGCCCGTCAGTCGATCAAGCCGTCCTTCCGGTCGGGTCCGCAAGTGGACTATTTGTTAGGCTTGAACCTGCTCCCCGGAACTTGCGGCCTCATGGCCCGACAGCATGGCCAGACTGGACACCGCCCCGAAAGTGTTGAACAACCGGAGGTTCCCGGTCAGGACGTAGAAGTCCGAGGACGACCCAGGTCGGGGGTCGAACGCCACGTTCTCGGGGTGGTCGATGACCGCACGCTCGCCGCCGTTCAAGGTGATCACGAACGGGCGGAACGGAACCTGCCGCAGTAGCCGTTGGAACTCGGATCGAAGCAACTCGACTTGCACGGCCGCACCTCTCGAAACATGAATTCCGCCGAGGGAGTATAACAGGTTCGGCCGACGGTGTCACGGTTTTCCATCTCGTGCGGAGCGCGCACAACGAACGGTCGGACATCGGGAGGGGTGTCCACGTAAGAGGCAATGATACGAGACAGTGGCTGGGCGTAACCGCCTATTCCCCCAAGCACTTCCGCCACCTCATTTCGTATCACGCCCGTGATACGAAACCGCGGTGGTGTGCGAGGAAATGGGGGGCGGCGCTCGCTTGCCCCGCTTTCATTATAGCGCGAACGGCTGCGTTGTTTCTACCCTGTCACCAAAGCGAAGGCGTGCATCGGTCGCATCATTCCCCCCTCCGTGGTTGCATCCGAAACCGCGCCCGGCCCGCCCCGAACAGGCTCAAACGCTATTCGAGATAGACAAACT
>DASPXY010001214.1:0-5490 GCA_035637055.1 Gemmataceae bacterium
CCATGCGGCCGCCCTTGAGACCGACCGCCGTGAAGGGCTTGCTCGTAAACTCGTGGACGGCGCGGCCATTCTCACGGAGGGAAACACGAAGGGCGTACTGTCCCTGCGGTACAAGGCCGTCGAGCGCGGTGCTCACGGTGATTTCCCCCTTGCGAACCGACGTGTCCACCTTGATATCGCTGATACGGGCTACCGCGGGCGTGCTGGCGAGGAAAACGTCGCCGCACAGGCCGCGCCGCTCGACCGTCCCCTTCACCGTCCGCGCCGAATTGGTATCGGTATAGGAGAGCAAAACTCCCTTGAGCGGCATCGCCACGACGAGCAGGCTGAGCACGTGCTTGCCACCCGGACGGCAGGCCGCGCTGAGATCCACCTCGCCGGCGGGAAAGCGCAGTTCGCCCACTTTCTTGCCGTCGAGGTAGACGACCGCGAACGAATTCACATACTCCGCGGCCAGGGCGATGCGGCGGCCGCCCCACTCTTTCGGGACCGTAATCTCGCGTTGATACCAGGCGGCGGTGATTCCTCGTATATTTGCGGTCTTCCAACTCGGATGGACGTGGAGCGTCTGACAATCTTCCTGGATGTAGTTCGTGGTCCCAGGCCAGAAACCGGGCACCTTGAAAAAGCCCCATTTGCCAGCGGGTACGGCGTCGGTGAGCGCGCCGGCCGGCTGCCAGCGCCACAGGCCATTCAGACAAACGCGCTCGCGTGTGGGCGTCTTTTCCCGAAATGCCTTCGCCAGATCCCAGACGGCCTTGACGCCAGGAGGGAGGGGAACCTCGCTCGGAGCCACTCCGGCACCGTGACTTGTGGAGACAACAAGCAGGAGGATCACGGCCCATGTGCTGCGTTTCATCGTGACCTCCCCGGGGGTGAGCTAACTCTGACCGACCCGCCGCACGACGTTCAGGCATGGGTCGTAGGAACTGACCACCCAGATCTCTTCCTCGGACATCTTCTGGACCAGGACATTCTTCGAGAACTTGCGGACGAGGTAGCCGAACACGAACAGGCCGCAATCGTCGGTCCATTTCTCGACTTCCCGGGCCACCGCATCAAAGTGCTGCTCCGCGAACGCGAGTTGTGACTCAGGCCAGTGGCGATGCTCCGCCAGGAAGCGCTCTTTTTCCGACGGCGCCCAGGAATAATGGCAATTCAGCCGGATATCGTAATCGATCAGCCAGCGCGAGAGCGAACGCAGCATGTCCTTGCAATTCCTCTGTTTCGCCTCCGCTTCCAGCCGGCTCTCGAAGCGAAACATCAAGCGGAGCACCTGAATGGCCTCTTCGTGGATCGTTTGTGTCTTGTCACTGAAGAACACACCGTCCACGGTGTACATCGAATAGCCCTTGAACACCGACTTGTACATCTGCACTCGGGCAACGACATCCTGCGCCGAGAGAGAGCGGAATAGTGGCTTTTCGGAAGCGTATTTGAGCGGATCGAGGATCTGTCCCCAGTCGCGCAGTTCCTCGATCAATTCCGCCGCGTTGAGCGTGAGGTAGTCCTTGACGGGCTGTTCGTAGAAGCCGTTGCGCACCGCGTCGAAGATGGCGCCCTGATACGCGGCCCGTTTCGGGAAATAGATTTCCGCGGAGGTGCCGGAATCGCTGCTGCTGAGGATGTAGCGCGCCCCCTGTCTCATGCGAGCTTCTCCGCATCGTCGGGGATTGCAGAACCGCCATCAAGGGTCGCTACGCCCCGGGCCGTCCGAGTTTGGTCAGCAGTGCCGTGACGACCTTTTCTTGCTGCAGCACCGTCTCGCGGTATGTCGGTGTGCGCGTACGGTGCTCCTCGATGCGCAGGTTTTTCAGCGTCGTTTCCAGAAGCTCGCCCAGGACGGTTTGCTCCTCGGCGTTCAGGGTGAGTTGCAGTTCAGCCATGACGTCCTCCTCAGTACCTTGAATCCCCCAGACAGATGCCATGAGTCCGAAAATCGGCCAGCGCGGGGTCGATCCCGTTCCAGAGGTAGTCGCACGCCAGGTCTGCGGGGATCGCAGAAGGATTGCACCCCGCGCTGGTTGTTGTAGTGAAGTGCAACCGCGGTGCCAAACTGCAGGGACGGCTCGTCCGCGCATCTTCCAGTTCCTCATCCCTGCGTCCAGAACCCTCACGCGGAGGGAGAAGAGGAGGTTTCGGGAGAGACGATGTGGGTGTCTGCGCGGAGGGCGTTGACGAGTTGTTGCAACGCATTCTCCAGCCGCCGGAACGAACGCATCCCACGCTGGCGGACAGCGTCGAGGCGCGCAATCATCAGTCGTGTCAGTTGCTCTTGGTCCCGGGTAGGCTTGTAGCCGGCGTCGATGTGTTGATCCAACCATCCCTTAGCATCACGCGGCGCCTGTTCAAGATGGCCTGTCGGCCCAGTGGCCCCAAGACGGATGCCGGGCCGTCCATCGGGCAGCTGAACCCCAGCCAACTGCTCGGCGCATGCCAACAGCCAGGACTCGAACTCCATGCAGGCGAAGGCAATTCCCACCGAGAAGAGCTTGCCGGCGCCCGCGCTTTTCGCCAAATCCCCCAACCGCGTTGCGAACTTGGCAGCACAGAAATCCTCGCCACGAATCCGGCCTAGATCGCCGTCTTGAACGAGCAGGACGGCTCCCAGTTTGCCACGACCGCGGGCAGCATGGAGCAACCGGAGCCAATCCCTGCCATTGTTCGCTGTGAGATCAGCAACAGTCCCGACCACGAATGGCTTGGGATCGAGGAACAGGTCCGACCAGCCCCCGATCTCGGTGATCAGTTGTTTGACGAGCACTGGGAGTGCGTCGCGGTCGCCCTCGCCTTCCACGAAGAGGACCAGCCGTTTGGGCGCAGCCATGCGTTACCCTGCCTCAACCAAAGACCCCGCCAGCCGGCCTTCGTCCACGGTCAACAGATCGCTCGGTTTCAGGAAATGCTCGCGCAGGGCCTCCAACTGCTCGGGGGCCACGGGGCCAATGTGGGTCGCGTAGTCGCGCATCTCGACCACCCGGATCGCTGTCGCATCGAAATGGTCCAGGAACTCCGGACTATGCGTCGTCAAGAGGATCTGGCCGCGCCCCTTGGCGGCGTGGCCCTTGAACTCTTCGGCCAGGATTGCCAGGCCTGCCGGGTAAATGCCTTTCTCCGGTTCGTCAAAGATCAACGTCTGCTTCGCAGGGGTCTGGTAGAGGGCAAGCAGACAGGCAAGAAGTCGCCGAAAACCTTCGGACTCCTGGCGAAGTTCCAGGACAAGAAGCCGGTTTCCAAGTTTGTGCGTGACGACCACCTGTTCTCGTTCCGGTAGTTGCAGGTCGATGCTGTTGAGCGAGGGTTTGAGCCGTCGTAATGACGCGGCCATGTCCCGAAGATGGTGCCACGTTTGCAGGTCGGTGTTGATGCCAACGAAGGCCGTCAGGAAGTTGTCCCCGAAGTCCGACAGCCCAATGCCTATGGGGCGGTGCCCTTGGTTCGGTTGAGGTGTGAGGACGGAGTCTGGGAAGGCGTAGCACCCAATCCCACTGGTCAGAACGAGGTGGGCGATGGTCACCTCCTGAACTCCGGTCAAGGCGCCAAGCATCACTCCGCCCGCGCCTGGTGGGTTCACGAGCGGGGGTGGTTGCACCCACTTTCTTCCCGATTGGTGGTAAAGAACTTTGCCACCAAGAGACAATCTCTCCTCGGTAAACTGTGGTGGGTCGTGCTGCTTTCCCTGCTGGAATTTCAGGAGGTACTCGAAGTCTTCGGGGATTCCGGGAGCGTCGAAGGTCAGCGTAAAATCAAGCGCCATCGGCTGGGAAGCCGTTGCCGACATCACCCGGCCCCAGCCTCCGTAATGGTTCTGGACAATACTATCATTGCGGACAGTCAGGAAGTCGCGCAGACAGCGGAGGGCCTCGACGAAGTTACTCTTTCCGGCCCCGCTCCGGCCGATCAAGACGGTCACCGGGTCAAGATCGACCGCTACATCCGTCAGGCTCTTGTAGTTCGTGATGTGGACGTGCTTGATCATGCTGTTGCCTGCGGGTTGTTCGCATCGGTGGTCGCCCCGTGTGCATTATACGGAGGCACGGGACTCAAGCGCTACTCAGCCTTTTTGCCGAACACCTCCCGGAAGCCGCGCAGGTGCTCCGCCAGCAGCTTTTTCAGCCGATCGGCGTGGACGTGCTCCTGATGCTTGAACACCAGCCGCAGCACGTCGGCGTCCTCGTGATTGCCGTTGATCTCCGGCGATACTCCGAACGCCTCGACGGCGCCCAGGTTGAACTGCCCCTTCTTGCCGACAAAGCGACAATCAAGACCATTGGTATCCTTGGTGCGCCACTGCGCCCAGCTGCGGCCGATGCCCGGCACCTTGAACGAGATGGCATCGCGGCTGTCCCACTTGACCGTCACCTCCGGCACCGCCTCGCGCACAAGTTCCAGCAGCCGCGGCAAGAGTTGGCGGTCCCACTGCACCTTGCGGCCGACGTGGAAGCCCTTTTCGCCCAGGTGCCAGCGCTCGCCGTTCACCTTCCACGGCATCACGTCCTCGGGCCGCGTGTTCAGCCGTTTCAGGTTGTCGTGAAACGCCGTGACCGCCCGATCAAGGAAGGCGCGGAAGGCCGGCGTGTCGATCTCGCTGAGACGGTGAGCCAGCACGCCGACCTCCTGCCACGGCCCCTTGCGGTTGGCCACCTGCACCCGGTCCTCGTTGCCGTAAACTTCCAACCCGGGCGTCTCGTTGAGCGGCGGAATGCCCAGTTGCCGGTTAAGGTCGGCCTGCTTGAAAGTGTTGCGGCCGACGCGAAACACGAGCCGCACCAGCCACTCGCGCGAGGTCATCGCGTGGAAAAACCAGCCCTGACTGCGGCTCGGCGCGGCGATCTCGGCGACACTGGGATGGTTCCAGTTCGTCGCGCCGAACTTGCCGCGCTGCCGGATTTGCTCCTCGATCCACAAGACCAGCTTCCCTTCCCAGCGGCGCGGCTTGCCTTCATTGTTGAGGCGTTCGCCGGTATGCCACTCCTGGCCATTGGTCTGCCACGGCATCTTCGCGTCGGCGCCGATCTCCTCGACCGCCTGCTCCGCCGCGGCCGCCGCGTTGGGGTCGAACCGCTTCCGTTCCTCATGCGGACTAGCAGCCAGCACCTCGGCGAGGATGGCGCCGGTGTGCGAACTGGGCGTCGCCGCGACCTGCTCCGGCGTGCCCTCGGCCACCACGCGACCGCCGCCCTCACCGGCCTCGGGACCGAGATCGATGACCCAGTCGGCCGTCTTGATCACGTCGAGGTTGTGCTCGACGACGATCACCGTGTTGCCCAGATCGACCAGGCGACTCAGCACGTCGAGCAGTTTGCGGATATCGTCGAAGTGCAGGCCGGTCGTCGGCTCGTCGAGCAGGTAGAGCGTGCGTCCGGTGTTGGGGCGGGCCAGCTCGGCGGCCAGCTTGACGCGCTGCGACTCGCCGCCGGACAGCGTCGGCGCCGCCTGCCCCAAGGACAGATAATCGAGACCGAAATCGGCGAGCGTTTGCAGCACACG
>DASPXY010001215.1:0-2699 GCA_035637055.1 Gemmataceae bacterium
CAATACCCCGACCACGCCGCCCGTTCGTCAGTTCGCCAGCGACACCTACGCCGGCATCTGTCCCGAGGCCCTCGCTGCGCTTCAGAAGGCCAACCGTGGGCACATCGCTTCCTACGGCGATGACCCGTGGACGCAGCGGGCGGGGACGCTGTTGCGCGACCTGTTCGAGACCGACTGCGAGGTGTTCTTCGTGCCGACGGGGACAGCCGCCAACGCTCTCGCCCTGGCCGCGCTCTGCCAGCCTTACCACAGCGTCCTGTGCCATCCCGACGCCCACGTGCAGACCGACGAGTGCGGCGCTCCGGAACATGCCGCGCCGGGAATCAAACTCGTCGCGGTGCGCGGCGAACGGGGCAAGGTGGCTCCCGACCTGATTCGGCGGGCCGCGTCGCAGCGCCGCGACGTCCACAGCCACAAGCCCGGCTCGATCAGTCTGAGCCAGGCCACCGAGGCGGGCACGGTCTACAGCGCCGGGGAACTGGGCGCCCTGGGCGAAACGGCGAAGGCCCTGGGGTTGCGCCTGCACGTCGATGGCGCACGCTTCGCCAACGCCGTCGCCGCACTGGGCGTGCCGCCGCGAGCGCTCACCTGGGAGGCGGGCGTTGACGTCCTGTGCTTTGGCGGAACGAAGAACGGGTTGGCGGCTGGCGATGCGATCGTCTTCTTTCAGCGTGAGTTGGCGGCGGAGTTCGAGTATCGGCGCAAGCAGGCCGGCCACCTGTTTGCGAAGATGCGCTTTGTCGCTGCCCCGTGGGTTGGCCTGCTGGAGTCGGGAGCGTGGCTGCGGAACGCCGAACGCGCGAACGCGATGGCCCGCTTGCTCGAACAGGGCTTGAGCGCGATCGACGGGCTGCGCGTTCTGTATCCCGTCGAGGCCAACGCTGTTTTCGTGGAGATGCCCCACGCCTGGGTCGAGGGCCTGCACCGGCTCGGCTGGCACTTCTACGCCATCGCCGGCGGCGAACGCTTGATGTGTTCCTGGGACACAGAACCGGGCGACGTCGCCGCGTTTCTCCAGGATGTGCGGACGGTGGCCGACCTTTGAGGTGTGGAAACGCGCTTGCAACGGCGGCTCGCGAGGGTAGACTCAAATAAGCTTTCGCTCGACCCCAGAGTGCTCGTTCTGGAGGAAGCCGATCATGTCCCCCCCATCCGGTTCTCCCTTCCCTGTGAGCCGCTTCGCCAGACGGTGCCTGTCCTTCGCGATCGCGGCGCTCCTGCTCGGCGTCGTCTGCACGGCCCTGGCCACCGCGGATCCCCCCGCCAAGAAGCAGCAGTCAACACCCTGGCCGGCGCTCAGTGAAGACGCATTGCGCGAGCAACTGGCGCGCGTGCCGGAACTGGATCTGCTGGTGCATGAGCCTCCCGGTTTCCCCGACACCGGCCTGGCGCGTGTCCTGCGACAACTGGAGGTGAGCAAGCAGCAGACGACGTCCCGGCTCGAAGGGTTCCCGGAATACCTCCAGCGGATGCGCTCGGACCTGTACGGCCTGCCCTTCCCGAAGGGCAAGGCGTACGTCAAGGAGAAGGAGGAGGCCGAGGCACTCGCGGCTGCGGCGGATCGTATCCGTGATGCGCTGGAAAGGTCCGTCACGCCGCGACCGCCCGCGAAAGACGATCCGGGACGCGACAAGGCCGACTTTCCGCAGTTCTGGGCCGTCGTGACGAATCCCCTGGCCGAGAAGATACCGCCCGCGCAAATGATTGCCGCCCTGCAGCAACTTCTGCCGATCGAGCGGCGGGACGTGCGGCTGGAAGTGGTGTATTACCTGCGGAAGGAACAGGACAAGGCGGCCACCCTTACCCTGGCCCAGTGGGCCGTGTTCGACCTCGACGAGGGGATCCGTACTGCGGCGACGGCGGCGCTGAAGGGTCGCCCCGCCAGGGATTATCTCCCGATCTTGGTCGATGCCCTCCGCTATCCCTGGGCGCCGATTGCTCAGCGCTCCGCCGAGGTGCTGACGTCTCTGTGGCTCAAGGAAGCGGTGCCCGACCTGGCCGCCATGCTCGATGAGCCTGACCCGACCGGTGTCTTCATGCAGGAAGTGCTTGAGGTCGAGATCCCGGTGAAGCGTGAGTTGGTGCGCGTCAACCATTTGCGCAACTGCCTGCTGTGCCATCCGGCTTCCTCGGGCGCGAAAGGCGAGGTGGTGCGCGCCCCGGTGGCGATTCCGGACGTCGAACTGCCGCGGGTCCGTTACGACAGCAGTGCCCAGGGCGGTATGGTGCGGGCGGAAGTGGCCTATTTGCGGCAGGATTTCTCGGTAATGCACAAGGTTGACAAGGCCGCCCCGTGGCCGGAGGCGCAACGCTACGATTACCTGGTGCGAACGCGGCCACTGACGAGCCCGGAGCGGCGCGCGTGGCTGGCGCGGCAGCAGCAAGGCGTCGTACTGCCGCCGTCCCCGCAGCGGCAAGCCCTGGTGTGGGCGCTGCGTCAGCTCACGCGCCGCGACGCCGGGCAATGACCCGTCGCCGCCCGCTTGCTGGTTAGTGGAGGCACAAGGGAGTGGTTGTTCGTAGTCCCGCCTTTAGGCGGCTGGACGTCCAGCCGCCTAAAGAGATCGTCCAGCTTTTAGGTGGCGATCTGAGCTGCGTTTACGGCTGCGGCGGCTGCGGCGGCAGCGGCTTTGGCCTTGGTCTCCTCGTGGAGGAGGGTGAGCAGGTTATGAGCCAACACCATCAGCCCTACCTGACAA
>DASPXY010001216.1:0-6248 GCA_035637055.1 Gemmataceae bacterium
CGCAACTGCGGCAACGTTCGCCGTGCCGTCTTTTTCCGTGTCCAAGGAGCGATGGCTGTGCCCGCCCTCCTGGTGATCGACGACGAACCCCTGATCCTTGACTGCTTCCAGTATCTCTTTCCGAAAGGTCAGGTCACGGTCCTCACCGCCCGGTCAGGCGCCGAGGGAATCGACCAGTTCGCGCGGCAGCGGCCGGACGTGGTGATTGTTGACGTGCGGCTGCCCGACCTGTCCGGGCTGGAAGTGTTCCGCCGGCTCCATGAAGTCGATGCCAAGATTCCGATTGTCCTCATCACCGGCTACGGGACCGCGGAGACAGCCATCGCGGCCATGCGGCTCGGGGCGTATGAGTATGTCGTCAAGCCCCTCGATCCGAATGCTCTGCGCGAGCTGCTCCTGCGAGCGTTCGAGATCAGCCGGCTGATGCGCGTGCCGGCCCTCGTGTCCAGCAAGGGCCTCGCGGACGATGGTTCGGACGTCCTCGTCGGCAATTGCCCCGCGATGCAAGAGGTCTACAAGGCGATCGGCCGCGTCGCCCCGCAGCCAGTGACGGTACTGGTCCTGGGCGAGAGCGGGACCGGCAAGGAACTCGTCGCTCGGGCGATCTACCACTACAGCGACCGCTCCGCCGGACCATTCCTGGCGGTCAACTGCGCTGCCATTCCCGAGACGTTGCTGGAGAGCGAACTCTTCGGTCACGAGAAGGGCGCCTTCACCGGCGCGGATCGCAGGCGCATCGGCAAGTTCGAGCAGTGTAACGGCGGCACACTCTTCCTCGACGAAATCGGGGACATGACGCCCCTGACGCAGACGAAGATCCTGCGCGTGCTGCAAAACGGCCAGTTCGAGCGGGTCGGCGGCAATGAGAGCATCAAGGCCGACATCCGCATCCTCGCGGCGACCAATCGCGACCTGACGAAGCTCATCGCCGAGGGCCAGTTCCGCGAGGATCTGTACTATCGGCTGAACGCCTACACCATCCACCTGCCGCCCCTCCGTGAGCGCACCGGGGATTTCCCTCTCCTGATCGACCACTTCCTGAGACGGTTTAGTAGAGAACTCCACAAGGAGATGCATGGGGTCGCTCCCGAAGCGCTGGCGGTGCTGCAGAACTACCGCTGGCCGGGCAACGTGCGCCAACTCCAGAGTGTCCTCAAGCAGTCACTCCTGCAGGCGACGGCGCCGGTCCTCCTGCCGCACTTTCTGCCCGCCTGGCTCTTCGCTGCAGGTCCGTCCGAATCGGCCCCAGGCCAGGAGCAGGATCTCGGCGCCTTGACGCGGTTCATCGAGGGGCGCCTGCAGGGCGGCTCGACCAACCTGTATGAGGAGTTCCAGGCGCTGGTGGAGCGACACTTGCTGGTGCAGGTGCTCCGACATACTCAGGGCAACCAGAGTCAGGCGGCGAAGATCCTCGGCATCAATCGAACAACCCTCCGCACCAAGCTCGCCTTCCTCGGCATTTCCATCGAACGCTCGACTGCGGTCGAAGAAGACTTCCCCGGTTGAGTCCCCGTCCAATCTGTTCGAGCGGTTCTCGCTCGCGCTGGTCGGCCGTGAGTTGCGTAAGAATTGTTCAAGTTGACCCATTCTTGCTCAGGTCAGCCGTAGTAACGCGGCTCGTTGGAGCAAGCCGCAGCAACAGCCAACAGCGACGTACGCGCTTTTCTGGCGAAATCAGGCGGGATTTCCCTCGGGAACGCCTGTTCGGAAGGGAGAATGCAGTCCCGGCACGCTTCTTGCCTGCAGAAGCATCCCATCTGGCGCCGTGGCCGCAATCCTGAGCAGGAAATACTCTCGGTCTGCTGCCAGCGAAGCTGACGGCATCCTTCCGACTCGCAGCAGGAGGGATCACGTCAGCGCTCGCGGATACGTTCCCCTGCCGTGGGGACGCATGATCCTCTCAATGAGCACGACACGACCGCCAACTCACCACACCCCCTGAGGGGATCCGCTCCAGCTGAGCGGGGCGTGGTTCTTTTGTCCATTTATTCTCCAGGAGGTACCCATGGCTTGTGTCCGTTGGCCCCGTCGCGCCTTTACCCTGATTGAACTTCTGGTGGTAATTGCGATCATAGCGATCCTGATTGGATTGCTTGTCCCTGCCGTCCAGCAGGTGCGCGCCGCCGCGGCGCGCACCACTTGCCAGAACAATCTCAAGCAGTTCGGGCTGGGGTTGCACAACTACCACGACACCTACAGGCAGTTCCCGGTCGGCGAGTACAACGACGATAACCGCAACTGGGGTTGGGGAACGGCCATTCTGCCGTACATCGAGCAGGGCCCCCTGTATACCCGATTGCGAAGCGCTGGGGTCGTGCTGTTTATCCCGGGTGGTGGCCTGAATCAGTGGCCTGGACAACCACTTGGTTTCAATGTCGATAACCTCAACGGAAGCGGCGGCGTGATCAACGCCACGTTCGCCAGCGGCGCGGCCACGACGGTGATCCCCCTGTTCCAGTGCCCGGCGGACGTGTGGCAAGCGCAGACTTCGGCGGGTTACGGCAAGTCGAATTACCTCGCCTGCATGGGCAGCGACACCAGCGGCGGCAACTGGGCCAGCTGGACCAATCCCAACGGCGGCACCGAGAATGGGGTTCTGCGGCAGTCGAACTCCAACACCATGACCTGGACCACCAGCATTCCCCAGATCTCGGACGGCACGAGCAACACGGTGTTGGTGGGTGAGGTCACGCCCAACCTCAACAGTTACAAGGAGACGCAGCTCGCGCGGATCCCGATCTGGGCGGGCGGCAACCCCAACTTCTCGGGCCAGGGGCGGCAGCATAACTATTTCCGTCTCATGGCCATAAACTATCCCCTCAACCTGCAGACCGGAACCAACGCGGACCGCTGCTTCGGCAGCCAGCACACCGGCGGAGCCAACTTCCTCTTTGGCGATGGCGGTGTCCACTTCCTTTCCGATGGCATCAACACCGCCGTCTACCAGGCCCTCGGCACGCGCAACGGGCGCGAGCCCTTGACGGGATCGGCCTTCTGAGACACACTCCGGCTCAGAGTCTGTCTTGGGAGCGGAAGAGCCAGCGAGGACGGTCCTCGCTGGCTCTTCCGCTCCCAAGACAGACACCTTCAGTCCTCAACCGGGCTGGCCTCCGACGCTGCGAGGACCGCGCAGAGTGGTTGCCACACAAGACAGGTGTGGTACTGTGCCTCAATGGCGCAGGCGCGGCGTGAAGACTGGAGCGCCTCTTGCAGTCTGCCCGCTGCTGCCAGGTCCACAGCGGTGCGTGCCTCAACCTCCGCGGCCTGGGCATCTCGCTCCACCTGGGCGAGCCAGTTCACCGCGTTCCGCCAGTTCACGCGCTCACCGCCTGATGTCGCCCGTGCTAACAACACCGCCTGGTCCGCTTTCAGTCCGTTCAGGTCCAGCCGGCGCTCGCCGAACGCCGTCGGCCAGTCACAGCCGATCCACTTCCCGGCCGCCTGGAGATAAGCACTTTCTACCTCTTTCAAGGAGATATTCAGGAGCGGCTGCGTGATTGTCATTTCCCACCTCGCTTGGTTGCCTGTGGCGGAGACAGGGCATCGCTCATGGGGCTCTCGAAGACGTCTGCAGACGGGATCGGGAGGCAGGGCGAGCAACCCGGAGTAAGGACAGGCAGCATTCCGTGTGCCAAGTTCTGCCGATGCCGGAGGCCTCGGCAATGGGCAGTTTACGGGCTGACCGCGGTTGCTGGTTCGGGCTGGTCTGCCCGCAGGACTTTCCCCAGGGCGGCCAGCAAGTGCTCGTCCGTGTATGGCTTCGGGAGGAAAGTGGTCTGCTCCGCGGCCAGAGTCTCGGCCACCCTGCCTGTCGGACGCAGGCCGCTGGTGGCGAGGACCGGGGCCGCGCAGCCCAGCGCCCGCAGGGCTTGCAGCGTGGCTTCCCCATCCACCACCGGCATCATCAGGTCGAGCAGAATCGCCTTGATCCCTTCGCGGTGGCGGCCATAGAGGACGAGCGCTTCACGTCCATCGGCCGCGGTCACCACCTGGTAACCGTGCGATTCGAGGGCGGTCCGGGCCGTTTCGCGAATGAGTGGCTCATCCTCCACGACGAGGATCAACACCGCCCGTCCGTGCCGGACCTCGGGGACTTCGGGTTCGGTCGTCTCGATCTTCGCGTCGATCTGTGCGGGGAGGTAGACCGCGAAGCGCGTCCCCTTGCCGACCTCGCTGGAGCATTCGAGGAAGCCGTGGTAGGCTTTCACGATCCCCAGGCCGGTGAACAGCCCCAGGCCGGTCCCCTTGCCGTGGCCTTTCGTCGTGAAGAATGGGTCGAAAATCTTGTCGAGGACTTCCGGAGCAATGCCGACGCCCGTGTCGCTGACTCCGAGCAGGACGTACGGGCCGGGGGCGGCGTCAGGGTGAGCCCGCACTTCGTCGGGGCCAAGGATCACTTTTTCGAGGGTTAATGTCAGCATGCCGCCCTCGGGCATGGCGTCGCGGGCGTTGACACAGAGGTTGAGGAGCACCTGGCAGAGCTGGGTGCTGTCCGCCTGCACCGGCCAGGGATTGCGGGCCAGCAGAGTGCGGACCTGGATCGACCTGGGGAGCGTATGGTCGAGGATCGCCTTGACCTCACGGATGACGTCTTCGGGCCGCACGAGCGTCGTCTGCCCATCGAAGCCGCCGGCGAAGGCGAGCAGCTGTTTGACCATGTCGGAGCCGCGTTCGGCGCTGGCCTGGATGGTCGCCAGCAAGCTCCGGCGCTCCGCTTCCGGGCGGTCTTCGCGCAGCAGTTTTGCCGCCATCAGGATCGGCGTCAGCAGGTTGTTGAAGTCGTGGGCGACACCGCTCGCCAGCGTGCCGATACTCTCCAGTCGCTGGGCGCGCAGCAGTCGGGTTTCGAGCTTTTTCCGCACCGTGATGTCCGTACTGACGACCAGTTTGGCCCTCGGGCGGCCCTGCTCGTCGCGCAACAACACCCAGCGCGTCTCAGCGATGATTTCGCGACCGTCGCGGGCAATCTGGAGCACCTCGCCGTTCCACTCCCCCCGCTCAAAAACCTCCCGCCGGCATTCTTGAAGTTCCTGGCGCGAGGCGCGATAGAGCAGGTCATCGGCGTTGCGGCCAAGAGCTTCCGCGGCGGTCCAGCCGTAGAGGCGCTCCGCGCCCCGGCTCCAGAACAGGATGCGATCCTCCAGGTCGCGGATGAGAATGGCGTCGGGAACCTGGTCGATCAGGGCGGCCTGCTCGCGGATGCGTTCCTCGGCGCGCTCCCGTTCGCGTACCTCCTGCTGCAAGCGCGTATTGGCCTTTTCGAGATGTGTGGTGCGGCGTGCGGCGAGGCCGAGGAGGGCGGTCATCCAGATCAGGAAAATGGCCAGGCAACTATTGACGATCCCCATCCAGGAGGGGCTACCCCTGGGAGAACCGACGAGGCCGATGATGGCAAAGACCGTGCAGGTGGCCGCGGTCAGGAACACCTGTCGCCGTCGCGAGAACCACAGCGAGATGAGGACCACCGCCACGTAGGAGACTTCGGCGGCCACCGCACGCGGGGTGAGGAGGTCCACGACGAGGACACTGGCGGCGAGGACGATCACCGCCAGGAGGATCAGATTGCGTTTCGCGTCGTTCACCGCATTTTCCGTCCGAGGAAGCCCCGGTTCGGCGTATCGCAAGCCACGGATCTAGCTGTATTATAGCCGGAATGAGCAACGAGATCTTGCTGGCTCTTGACGGTCTGAGGCTGGAAAGGCCATCCCACGAGACAGCCCCGGCCCTGCGCGAAATAGACTGTTCAGAGTTCGGTTTTGTCGTAATTACCCTTGTGGGCTGCTGCGGTCGCGACTAACCGACCGTGGGTGATTCTGCTGCACCAACCCGAAGCGTGAGCGAGGCCCTCGCTCACGCTTCGGGTTGGTGTGTTGCACCTTCACGCACGCTCATCTAGTGGGTCAGTTGGGTCGGAGGTAGCCATAACTGATTCCGGGGATACAACAGGTCGAGCCCGAGCCTCGGAGCTGACCTATGTCCCGGCGCAAGCAAGATCCCCTCCGCCTGCTCAGCGATGACGAGCGGGACACCCTGCTTCAACTGAGCCGGTCCCAGGCGGCATCTGCCGTTGAGGTCACCCGCGCCAAACTCCTGCTCCTGGTCGCCGCAGGCTCTGACTACCAGGATGCCGCTCATGCCGTCGGTCACCGAAGCGGCGATCCGGTCTCTGCTCTGGTCGCTCGCTTCAACCGCGAGGGCACTCAGGCCTTGCTGCCTCGCCATGCCGGCGGGCGTCAAAGGGTCTACGA
>DASPXY010001217.1:0-4941 GCA_035637055.1 Gemmataceae bacterium
CACCCGGCGGCAGGGACGCGACGCAAAGGATGTCCGGCCGTTGCGCTTCCCGTGCGAACTTCCCTTCCTCCAACAACTCCTTCGCGGACACCAGCTCCAGTTCGCAGCCCGCCGGCTGGAGCAGCTGCGCGAACATGCTCAGGGCCAACTCGTCCGCCTCACCGTGGACGGCACACCCGACCACCCGGCATTCCAGCCGCGGCGCCTCCGCCCGGCCGTTGACATTCACGGGCGTTTCGCCAATCGCCTCCGGGCTGACCGGCCCGACGTGCGCCAGGACATTATCGAGCAACCCGCGCGTGGCATGGAAGATCGCCCGCTCCTCGTTGGCGGTGACCTCTTGGACCTCGCGGTCGATACGGGCATGCACGATCGCCGGCAGGAGAACCTCATCGTAGACGTTCTCGGGCGGATGCTTGCGGAGGTAATCATCGACGAGCAGCCCAGCTTCGTCGTGGTCGCCAGCGAGCAGACGCTGGTAGTAGCGCGCCGCCGGACCGAGAGCCGGCTGGTCGCCCAGCAGCACATCGACGAACTTCAGCACGGGGACGTGGTTGCCGAGGACGACCAGGCAGACGGTTAGGGGCGCCGACAGCAGCAGCCCGATCGGCCCCCATAGCCAGAGCCAGAAGACGGCGGCCACGAGCAGGGCCATAGGTGTGACGCCGACACCATTGCCGAACCACAGCGGCTCGACGACGTTGGCCATGACCAGTTCCAGGGCGAGGAAAATGGCCAGAACTAACAGTGGCGGGATCCAGGTGGGTGAGACGGCGATGCTGACCATGAGGGGCAGGGCCATCGCCAGCCAGATGCCGACGTAGGGAACGAAGCGCAACGCCGCCGCCAGCACGCCCCAGAGCAGGGCGTAGTCCATGCCGAGCAGGAAAAGCCCCAGCGTGACTCCCAGGCCCATCAAGGTGTTGGTAGCCACCTGGAGCAGCAGATAACGACTGACACGCTCGGCTGCGTCGCCCATCGCCTTGGTCGTGCTGGTGAGGTGGCGCCGGCCGATCAGGCGAATGATCCGGTCGCGGAAGTTCTCCCTCTGGAAGAGGATGAAAACGGTGAGGACGACGACGAGGAGGCTCTGGGCCGCGCTTTCGAGGACCGGCCCGGCAAGAGCAGGAAGCCAGCTGAGGACGGAGCGGCGCGGCTGGACGATGACGTACATCGGGTTTGCGGGCGTGCCCTGGTTCTCGGCGTCCCGTGGGACCGGAGCGGGAATCTTCTCGCCGAGCCTTCCGACCTTCTCAATTTCGTCGAAAAAGGTATAAAGCGGAGCGAGTTTCGCGGTGACATTCTTCTCGTATTCACCAATCTTGTCAGCGAGATTGCGGACCTGGGCGCCGACGACCCACAGGGCGGCGCCGAGGACGAGGAAGGCAAGAATCGAGACGAGGGGCACGCTGGCGGCGCGACGGAAGCGGTGCTGTTCGAGCCACAGGGCGGGCGGCGTCAGGACGAAGGCGAGCAGGACAGCGACAGCCAGCGGCACGAGGACGATCTTGGCGAAGTAGAGGATGGCGGTGACCAGGACCACAGTGCCGAGGGCGAAGAATGCCCGTTGCAGGGCGGTGGAAGTTGGGGAGGAAGCGGCCATGATTGCCTCATTGGAGGAGTGGATCAATCGCGTCCAGGGCGCGACGCCAGGGTAATTGGAAGGGATGAGGTGCAAATGGAATGCCAGGGGATGGGCAGGTAGAGAACCGCTGCCGACTGCTCTCGGACAAACCTCCGGAGCGCGGGCGTCCCGCCCGCTGCCAACCCACCAAGGTGCGGGCGGGACGCCCGCGCTCCGGAGGTTTGTCCGAGAGCATTACGAGTCCAGATCCCAGACGACAACCCGGGCTTTCGATCCGGCGGCCGCAGCGGTCAGGCCGTCCGGGGCGATGGCGACCGCCGTCAGCGGGCCGATGTCCCAGTCGAACACTGGGCCGGCAGCACCGGTCGCCGTATCCCAGATACGGATGGCGCCGTCGTGGCCGGCGGTCAGTAGCCGGCTGCCATCCGCGGTGAAGGCGATGTCGTTCACCTGTTTGGGATACCCGGTGAGAGTCGCAACGGACTCCGACTGGCCTGGCGCCAGCAGGAAGATGTGTTGGCCGTTGGCGACAGCCAGCAGCGGTCGGTGGGGCGCAAACCGCAACCGGCGCGTGACCGTCCCCCGTGGCTCGAACCACTTGGCGAAAGGGCTGCCCGGCTGCTGCATCCAGACCACCGGGTAGCGGTCGAGCCCGCCACTGGTGGCCAGTTCTCCCCGGGGGCCACACTCCATGACGGTGAGCGGGACTTCCAGTGGGAGTTCCGTCGCGCTCGCCTCCGCTGGCCCCTGCTGGTCGAACCGGTACTCCGCGAGGTGCTGGGTGTAGAAGTCTGCACGGACTCGGCAGTTGTAACCGACGAACAAGGTGGTGCTCTCCTGGGAAAAGGCCATGCCCGAAGGGTTTACGCCCGGGTCGTTCCTTCTGTGCTGTGCATTCGCGGTCAACCAGGGCCCAGCCAGGCGTTGCCAGGGGCCAGGGCCGTCCGCTGACACTTGACACCACCGAAACAGGTCGGCTAAGTCGCTCTTGCCGAACCCACTCCACCCGATCGCCAGCCGGGAACAATCTGGCGCGAGCGCATAGCATTGCGCCAGGAAATCGAGCCGCTGAGTCGTGTGGCCGGTGGCCGGGTCGAACCACACCGAGGCGTCGATGAAGTGAGTTTCGCTGCCGCCGAGCGCCACGAGGCGGCGACCATCCGGGGAGTAGTGGAGGCCGTGGATGCGCGGGCACTTCCTGAGTTTGATCAGCTGCATGGGACTGCTCCGGAACGTCGCCCGCCGCGGCCGACTGTCACGCCATCACTTGCTGAGCCACCTTGCGCACTTCCTGCGTGTAGGTGTGGTAGGGGTATTGCAGGCAGAAGACGCCGCTGCTGCCCAGTTCCAGCATCTCCATGCTCAGCGGGAACAACCCCGCCACCGGCGCGTTGTACGTCGCCTCGACCTGATCGCGCAGCGCTGCCAGATCCATCGTCGGCAGCGCCTTGTTGATCACGAGCAGTAACCGCGGCACGTTCAGTTTGCGGGCCACCTCAACCGTGACGGCCGTGCCCTGGAAGTCCTGACGGTCGGGTCGCAGGATCAGCACCACCACGTCCGAAATGGCGATCGACAGGAGGGTCTCCTCGTTCATGCCGGGGTGGGTGTCGATGAACAGGTACTCCAGCCGCAGTCGCTCCATCACCGACTGGAAGCCATCGTTGAGCAAGGAGACGTCGTAACCCTCGCGCAGGATGCGTGTGATTTCGCCGGTCTTGGAACTGGCCGGAATGAGATAGACGGCGCCGCCGGGAGGGAGTTTTGGCAGCGGGATGTTATAGGCGGTGTCCTCGACGCTGCAGCGACCCCAGAGGTAGTCGTTGAGCGTGCGGTTGATCTTGACCTCGTCCAGGCCGAAGATCACGTGAATCCCTGGCGACTGGATATCCGTATCGACAACGCCGACGCGTACGCCCATGCCGGCGATCGTGGTCGCCAGATTGGCCGTCAGGTTCGACTTGCCCGTGCCTCCTCGATAGGAGTGGATTGATACGATCCTTGCCATCTTCACTCCGGGTCAGGGGTCAGGGGTCAGGGGTCAGGAGTCAGGGGTCAGCGAGGAGGGCGGAGGCCCTGCCTTCTCTGATCCCTGACCCCTGACCCCTGACCCCTGACCCCTCCGACGCAAGCCCTGGACCTTTTGTTGCAGTTGTTGAAAGTAGTCCGTGTCGGTAATCTCGGCCACCTGGTGCGCCTTGCGCGTTTGGTCGATCTCGACGCGCAGTTGCTCGACCTGTTTCTGCAAGCGCTGTTCCCGAGCGGCGACCTCGCGGGCCATGCTCTGGAACACGCGCGCCAGCCGACCCAACTGGTCGCTGCGGGCGGCGACTGCCTCCAGGCAGTCCGCGTCAAATGTGCCGGCCTCGACCGCCGTTGCCGCGTCCGTCACCAGGGCCACGTTGCGCAGATACGCCAGTTCCTGATCGCGCAGTCGTTTTTTTTCCAAACAGGCGCCGACTCGTGCGCGCAGCAACACCGGATTGAACGGCTTGGGCAAATAGTCCTCGGCACCCATCTCAATGCAGCGCACCACGCTATCGATCTGGTCCAGCGCCGAGATCATGATGACCGGGACGTGCCGCAGTTGCGCGTCGGCCTTGAGGTGGCGCAGCACCTCGAAGCCGTCCATCTCCGGCATCATGATGTCCAGCAGCACCACGTCGAACGCCTCCGAGGCGAGCATTTCGAGCGCTTGCCGGCCGTTGCGCGCCAGGGCGAAGTGATGCCCCTGGCGAAGCAGCCCGCGTGCCAGCATGTCGCGGTTGGCGCGCTGATCGTCCACGATCAGGATGTGGCCGTTCAAACGCTCAAAAAGAGCTTCAAAGTCTTCAGAGTCTGAGGGAGAACCCCGGGTCCCAACCCCCTCCCCCAAAGGGAGAGGGGGAGAAGAAGAGACGTGTCTGGCTTGCTCCCCCTCTCCCTTTGGGGGAGGGGGTTGGGGGGAGGGGTTGGCGCCGCCGAACGGGTCGGCGAGCAGGTCGAACAGCTGTCGCGCTGCCGTCAGGATCTTGCCGAGGTCGTTGGAGAATGGTCCGAGTTCGGGTGAGACGGCGGCGGCGAGCAGGGCGGCAGCGATGTCGCAGACCCGTTGACTGACCGGCTGCACGCGCACCTGGACCTCCGCCGCGAGGGCGGCAAAGTCCAGGGTTGAATTGGCGTCGAGGCGGGAGGAGCCAAACACCTCGCCGATCAGCTCCTGCAGCTGCTTCCCCAGGGACTGAAGTTGACGCAACCCGGTGGCAAAGTCCTCCTGTCCCTCAACGCCCTCCTCTTCTAAGAGCAGTTCGCTGTACCCGATGATGGCGTTGACGGGGGTGCGCAGGTCGTGACGGACGTGCGCCAGCATGGTCGCC
>DASPXY010001218.1:0-2890 GCA_035637055.1 Gemmataceae bacterium
GGCGGCCGAGGCCACGCGGGCGCCGTCGGGATGGAAAGCGACGCCATAGACGAAGTCCTTGTGCCCGCGCAAGACGCCGCTGCGTTCGGCGAGCCGTGCGTCCCACACCCGCGCAGTCCCGTCGGCCGAAGCGGACGCGATGAGGCTCCCGTCCGGCGAGTACGCCACGTAGACCACCTCCCGCGTGTGCCCGAGCAGCACGGCAAGCGGCGTCCCCGACGCCGCGTCCCAGAGCCGCAGGGTGTGGTCCTGTGAGGCGGAGACCAGTCGCCGGCCGTCCGGGCTGAACGCCACGCCGAGCACCCAGCCGCTGTGTTTCGCGAGGGTGGCCAGGGGTTGGCCGGTCACCGCGTCCCAGAGGCGGACCGTCGAGTCCAGGGCGGCGGAGGCGAGCCGCTTGCCGTCGGGACTGAAGGCCATTGCCATCGCCTGGTTGCTGTGGCCGCGCAGGACGGCGATGGGCTTGCCGCTGGCGGCGTCCCACAACCGCAGCGCGTTGCCTGGGTAGTCCTCCGCAGTGACGACTCGCTTCCCGTCCGGGCTGAACGCCACTTGCCGGACGGCTGCCTCATGGCCGTCCAGGATCGCAATGCGCCGCCCGGTGTCCACGTCCCAGAGCCAGGCGCTGCGGTCGGCGGAACTGACGGTCACAAGCCGCCGTCCGTCCGGGCTGAACTCGACCGCCGTGACGGCGCCCTTATGTCCCCTCAGAACCTGGAGTTGGTCCCCCGTCATGACATCCCACACGCGAGCCGTCCGGTCCTCGCAGCCAGAGCCGAGGCGCGTCCCGTCGGGGGAGAAGCGGAGTTTGTGGATGGGCTTTTCATGGCCGCGCAGGACCACGCGGAGCCGGCCAGCCGCCACGTCCCAGAGGTGGATGGTGGGGTCGCCCATGATGACGGCAATCGTCTTGCCGTCCGGGCTCAGGGTCATCCCTTCGCCGTGCGCGGGGTCGGGGTGGATCACGGCCATCTCCCGACGCTCGCCAACGTCCCACAGGCGCACCGTCTTCTCGAGGCCGGCAGTTCCCAGCCGCCGGCCGTCGGGCGTGAACATCACCGTGCCGACCGGCCCCTCGTGTCCGCGCAGGACGTGCCGCGCGCCGTCGAGTTGATGGTAGAAGTGTCGCCACTCCCAGTTGCGATGCTCTTCCGGAGCGGCCTCCAGCGCCCGGCGGGCGGCGCCGACATTGTGCAGCTGAAACGCGCTGGTCGCGGCCGCCAGGTTCGCCCGATACCGCTCCCAGCGCTCCGCCTTCTCCTTCCGTTCGGCCTCCTGCCGCTGATGGGCTTCGGCTTTTCGGGCGTCCTCCGCCCGCCAGTAACTCCACGAGACCAGGGCGAACGCCGTCAGGAAGACCACCACGATTGCCGCCAGCAACGCGGCGTCGAGCGGGCGTCGCCGGCACCAGCGGACTAGCTTCTCCAGTTCGCCGACGCGCCGGGCGTGGATCGGCCGGTCGTCGAGGAAGCGCCCCAGGTCGTCCGCCAGCGCTTCCGCCGAGGCGTAGCGTCGCTCCGGCCGCTTTTCCAGACATTTCAGACAAATAGTATCCAGATCCAGATCGACTGCCGGGTTGACCCGCCGCGGCGGCACCGGATCGCGCTCCACGACCTGCTTGAGCGTTTCGACCACGCTGGCGGCCTGGAACGGCGGCCGACCGGTCAGCAGGCAGTACAGGGTCGCCCCGAGCGAGTAGATATCGGCTGGGATGCCTACCTGTTCGATCTTGCCCTCCGCCTGCTCCGGCGGCATAAAGCCGGGCGTGCCCACGATCTGGCCGGTCTGGGTCAGGTTGCTCTCAGTGCCCTGCCACTTGGCCAGCCCGAAGTCGGTCACGCGCGGCTGCCCGACCGCGTCGAGCAGGATGTTCGCCGGCTTCAGGTCGCGGTGAATGACTCCGCGAGCATGGGCGTAGGCGACCGCCGTGGCGACCTGCCGCATCAGCGTTGCCGCCTGTCGGGGAGGGATCGGGGCCTCGGCGACCAGCTGCGCGAAACTCTGGCCCTCGACGAAGGCCATCGAGAAGAACTGCACCCCGTTCGCCTCGCCGACCTCGTAAACGGGGACGATGTGCGGGTGGTCCAGCTGGGCCGCTGCTTCCGCCTCTGCCTTGAACCGTTGCGCCTCCTCTTGCGACGCCAGTTGCCCGGTGGAGATGACCTTCAGGGCGACGATGCGGTTGAGTTTCCGCTGCCTTGCCTTGTAGACAATCCCCATGCCGCCCCGGGCGATCTCGGCCAGCAGTTCGTAGTCGAGGGGCGCAGGGGTCAGTCGGCCCAGCGCTGCCGGCGGGCCGGGGGGAGGGCGAAGCGTGTCCATCACCTCCGGGGCCAGAGGGGAAGCCGGGGGAGTGCTCGCCCCGGTGGCGGCTGCTGCGGATGCCGTCGCTCGCGACCCTGCGGCCTCGGGTTCGGGATTGGTTAGCGGCATTCCGAGTCCTTCCGGGCGTTACCTGGGCACCACCTCGGCGATTGTGCAACTGCCTGGCTCAACCAGGCTCACGCGGGCATGGCGATGGGGCCGACAAGGGGCGATGGGTTGATTACGGACATCTATTATCGTGTATGGGGTTCTGGCCTGCTCTGTCGCAAACCCCTCCCCCCAACCCCCTCCCCGAAGCGGAGAGGGGGAGCAAGCAACACGCTATCTCTTCTTCTCCCCCTCTCCTTTCAGGGGAGGGGGTTGGGGGGAGGGGGTTGGGGGGAGGGGTTTGCGACAGAGCAATTCTGGCACCTTTCTCTGACTGACATTTTGCTGTGACTCTGAGGGTTCGGCGGCTATCCGCACCGCGTTACTTACCCGTGGGCACGTTCCACAACTTGAACTCTCCAGCCCCGAACAATTGCCCGCTGCCGGAGGCGAGCATCTTGCCGTCGGGGCTGAAGGC
>DASPXY010001219.1:0-2175 GCA_035637055.1 Gemmataceae bacterium
TGGCTTGCTCCCCCTCTCCTTGCAGGGGAGGGGGTTGGGGGGAGGGGTTTTCGACACAGCAACGAAGACTCGGAACAGGGCATCATGTTGTTGCGCACCGAGCAGTTGACGAAGGACTACGGCCACGTCCGCGCTCTCGACCGGCTCGACCTGACGGTTGCGCCGGGCGAGGTCTTCGGCCTGCTTGGTCCCAACGGCTCGGGCAAGTCTACTGCCCTGCGGTTGCTCCTCGGCTTCCTCCAGCCGACCGCCGGAGCCGCCTGGATCGACGGCCATCACTGCTGGCAGGACAGCGTCGCCGCCCGCCGTCGCGTCGCCTACCTCCCCGGCGAGTTGCGTCTCTACGAAAACATGACGGGCCGGCAACTCATCCGCTTCCTCGGCGGCCTGCGCCAACTCAAGGACGGCCCCGACGTGGAGCGTCTCGCCCGCAGTCTCGACATTGACCTGTCGCGACCCATCGCGGAGCTGTCCTCCGGCATGAAGCGTAAGGTCGCCCTGCTCCAGGTGCTGCTGCCGCGGGCGCCGCTGCTCGTTCTCGACGAGCCGACCAACACCCTCGACCCGACAATGCGCGACGAACTCCTTACCCAGCTGCGACGGGCGCGCGACCACGGTCAGGCCGTGCTGTTCTCCTCGCACGTGCTCAGCGAGGTCGAGCGCGTGTGCGACCGCGTCGGCATTCTGCAGAAGGGCCGGCTCGTTCACCTGCAGCGGATGGCCGAGTTGCGTGAGGAGCGCCGCATCGTCGCCGCCTTTGCCGGCGTCGTCGAGGAATTGCCGAACTTGCCCGGCCTGCGGCGGATCGAGCGCCAGCAGCACCGCCTGACGTTCGAGTACGCCGGGCCGCTGCCGCCGCTGCTGGCGTGGCTGGCGCGCCAGCAAGTCGTGGACCTCGGCATCGAGCCGCTCGGCCTGGGTGCCATCTATCAGCGCTACTATGATGTTTCGCGCGGCGAGCCGCCCGAAGGAGCCCACGCATGACCGGGATGCTGGTCCGCAAGTCGCTGCGCGACGTTCGCACCCCCCTGATCGTCGTCGCCCTGCTGCTGGCCGGCTTCGAGTGCCTGTGGTGCAAGATCACCGAGCGCATCGCCGGCGAGCTGGTCCCCCTGCTCCAGCAGGCCCCAAACGATATCCTCGGCGTCCTCTTCCAGGGCCCCGGACAGATTCTCCGGACCCTGATCGGCGGCGAACGGATCAACCTCGCGCGCGCGATGGATGTGCTGTCGATCGGGTACGTGCATCCGCTGGTACAAACTCTCCTCTGTATCTGGGCTATCGGCCGCGCGGGGGGAGCGATCACTGGCGAGATCGACCGTGGCACGATGGAATTGCTGCTGGCGCAGCCGGTTCCCCGCTCACGGGTCGTGCTGGCGCAGCTGTGCGTGGACCTCATCACCATCCCAATCCTGTGTCTGAGCCTCTGGGTCGGGACGCTGCTGGGAGCCTGGCTGGTCAGTCCCATCGCGCCCCGGGCGATGGCATCGCCGCTGCCGGTGCGGCTGCCGGCGCCGCAGCGGCCGGTTTCCCCCGAGCAACTCGCCCTCGACCCGCTGGCGTGCGGACCTGCGCTCCTGAACGCCGCGGCGCTCCTGTTCGCGGTCAGCGGCTACACCCTCTGGCTGTCGGCGCGCGGCCGGTTCCGCGGCCGCGTCCTCGGCATCGCCGTGCTGCTGACGCTGCTGCAGTTCCTGGTCAATGTGATCGGCCAGCTCTGGGACGTTGTGGGGCCGCTGCGCCCGTTCACAGTTTTCTACTATTACCAGCCGCAAGAGATGATTTTGAGTCGCGATTGGTTCGCCAGGCCAGCGGTCTGGCTGAGCCTTGGCGTGTTGGTGGGAGTGGGGACCGCCGGCTACTTCATGGCCCTACGTGTCTTCTGCCGCCGCGATCTGCCGGCGCCCTTGTGACGCTGTCGTCCGGATGTGGCTTGCCGCGTCGCACTGAGGCCGGTTGGAGCGCAGCCGGAACAGCTGACTCGCTGTCCCAGCTGCTTCGGCTGCGGTCCGCTTTCCCCGACTTCGCGATTTCCTGGTGGGATTCGCCAACGAGTGTGGCCCGACGAAGCCGATCCGCGCCGGATAACCTCACGCAGAAACCGCGGCATCACTTAATGTCGATGTCAAAGGGATTCGCCCCTTTCTTGACCGTGGTCTTGACTGGGGTCTTCGT
>DASPXY010001220.1:0-4021 GCA_035637055.1 Gemmataceae bacterium
AGGGCCCCGGTGACGAGGTGCTCGCTGGCTCGCTCAACCAGATGGGCGCCCTGACGATCGAAGCCCGTCGCGTCGCCGAGCAGACCGTCGCGGGCCGCGTCATCGAACTGACCGCCCGCGCCCTCAAGGACAAGGCCACCCTCGAACGCACCGCCGACCGCCTCGCTCGCTACTTCTTGCCGGCGGTACTGGCGCTCGCTGCGGCGACTTTTCTGGTCGCCTTTGTCGCTTACTCGCAGGGGTGGCTCCGTGTGCCGCCCGGGTCGATCAACTACGGCACGCTCGAACTCAGCGCCATTCCTGCCCTGTCGGTGCTGGTCGTCGCCTGCCCCTGCGCCCTGATCCTCGCCACGCCGGCGGCGGTCATCGCGGCTCTGGGGCGCCTGGCCGGCACCGGCGTGCTGATCAAGGGCGGCTCAGCGCTGGAACGGCTCGCCACGGTCAACGCCTTCGCCTTCGACAAGACCGGCACGCTCACCGAGGGCCGCCTGCAACTCGGCGATGTCCTTCCCCTCAATGGTGTCACCGCCGACGAACTGCTGCGTCTCGCCGCCAGCGCCGAACAGCGCAGCGAACACCTGCTGGCCCGGCTGATCCTGCAGGAAGCCAGTGCCCGCCAGTTGACGCTCGACGCGGTGGAGGATTTCCTGGCCCATCCGGGCGCCGGCGTTCGGGCACGCACCGCGGCCGGGCAGATCCTCGTCGGAACCCGGCGCCTCATGGAAGAACAGGGCACCCCCCTGTCATCGGAAGCACTCGCCCTGCTCGACCAGCTCGACAAGGCGGGCCAGACGGCCCTGCTCGTGGCGCGGGACGGCATTTTACTCGGGGCCATCGGCGCTCGCGATGCGATCCGGCCCGAAGCCCAGGACGTGCTTGAGCAGTTGCGCACTCTCGGGATCGAGGATATCTCCCTCCTGACAGGCGACCGCCAGGCGGCCGCGCGCACCGTCGCGGATACCCTCGGCATTACTAATGTCCACGCCGAGTTACTCCCTGAGCAGAAGGCGGCTCTGGTGGCAGGCAGCGAGGATCGAGGATCGAGGATCGAGGATCGAGGATCGCACACGGAAAGCCAGGACAAGGTGACCGCGGCCCTCGTCGGTCGGCCTGCGATCCTCGATCCTCGATCCTCGATCCTCGATCCTCGCTCCTCAGTGCGGCCGACCGCGTTCGTCGGCGATGGGATCAATGACGCACCGGCGCTCGCGCGCGCGACGGTCGGGGTGGCGATCGGCGGCGCCGGCACCGACGTGGCCGCGGAGGCCGGCGATATCGTCCTTATGGGTGCGCCGCTTCGACCGCTGCCGCTGCTGGTGCGGCTGTCGCGCGAGACCGTGCGCATCATCCGTCAGAACATCCTGATCTTCGCCTTCGGCGTCAACATCGTCGGCATCGTCGTCACCGCCTGGCTCTGGCCGCTGCTGGCGACCTCCGAGTGGTGGTACAAGCAATCGCCGATCGCCGCCGTCATCTACCACCAACTCGGCTCGCTCGCGGTGCTGCTGAACTCGATGCGCCTGCTCTGGTTCGAGCGCAGCCGTACGAGTCCGACCTTTGCGCGCATCCGCCGCACCTTCCGCGATCTCGACGCCTGGATGGAGCGGCACCTCAACATCGACGAGTTCTTCCACTGGCTGGGCCATCGCTGGCGAGGAGCCCTTGCGGCCGTCGCGATCGTACTCCTGGGCGGCTACGCCCTGAGCGGCCTGACGATGATCGGGCCGGATGAGCGCGGCATCGCCCTTCGCTTCGGTCGCCCGGTCGCCAACCTGGAGCCGGGGCTGCACTACTGCTGGCCGTGGCCCATCGAGGAAGTGGTGCGCGTGCAACCCGACCGCATCCGCACCGTCGAGGTCGGCTTCCGCATCGAACCCGGTGCGTCGAAGGACTCCGGGCCGATGGCCTGGTCGAGCGTCCACGCGGGCGACGTCAAGCGCGTCGCGGACGAGGCGGTCATGATCACGGGCGACGGCAACCTGATCGAGGTGCAGGCGACCGTCCGCTATCGCGTCGCCGACCTCGACGTCTACCTGTTCCGGATCAGCGACGCCGACGAGATGGTGCGGGCGTCGGCGGAGGCGGTGCTGCGCGGTATGGTCGCCAGTGAGCCGTTGCTCGACCTGCTGACCACCAAGCGCGAGCAGTTCCAGAACGCCGTACTGGAGCGGTTGCGGCAGCGTTGCGACGGCTATCGCCTGGGCATCCACCTCGACGGTTTCGCCCTGCACGACCTGCACCCGCCGCAGGAAGTCGTCGCTTCGTATCACAAGGTGACGATTGCGATGGAGCGGCGCGAGAAGGCGGAGCACGACGCCCACGCCGCCGCCCTGGACACCGAGCGCAAGGCCGAATCGGAAGCCTACAAGATCGTGACGCGGGCACGGGCGGCGAAGACGGAGGCCATCAAGCAGGCCGAGGCTGAGCAGTCTCGCTTTCTGGCGTGGCAGCGAGCCAGGAAGGAACTGACTTACGCCGAGGAGTGGGATCTGTTCGTCGAGGGAATGGACGAGTTACGCGAGGGCTACTGGCCCGACGACGTGTTCGCGGCCTATCGGCGACGCCGCGACTCTGCCATCGCGAACCGGCCTGCGCTGATCGATTTCCGGCTGTACTGGGAGACGGTGGGCAGGGCACTTGCCGGACGGGAAATGGTGCTGATCGACGCGGAGAAGGTCGGCGGCCGGCGGCACTTGATGCTATTCGATCCCGAGTTGTTCCGCATTCCGGGGCCGATCTTCATGCGGCCCGACCCGAATCCGCCGCAACGTAGCCAGTTCGGCCGGCCGGAGGGCGGCGAGGGACACTGAGAGTCACGAACACCCTCGCGAGCGGCTTGAGGCCGTGGAGGAATCGCGATGAACGCCCCAACCCCCGCTCCAGGAAGCCACCCTGCCCCCGACGCGCTCCCTGGCAGCGTGCCGAGGCGTCGCCGCAGGTGGCTGCTCGCCCTTGCCGGACTGCTGGTCGCGGCGCTGGTCGTCGTCGCGGTCTCGGGGCTGCTGAAAAAAGATGCGTCGCCTGGGCCAGATCGCTTTCCCGTACTCCCGCTCTCGTCGAGCCCGTTCCTGAATACCGGGCCGGCGGCGCGTTACGTCGGCAGCGAGGCCTGTCGCAGCTGTCATCCGGGCCGCGACGCGTCGTTCCGCCGCACCGGCATGGGCCGCTCGTTGGCGGAAGTGGACCTCGCCCGCGAACCGCCGGACGCCGCCTTCGACCATCCCCCCTCGAAACGCCGTTATCAGGTCGCACGCAAGGACGGGCAACTCTGGCACCGCGAATTGCTCCTGACCAGCGGCCCCGAGGAAGTGATCCTGGCCGAGTATCCCCTGAAATACGTGGTCGGTTCGGGGCGGCACTCGCTGACTTACCTGGCCGAGGCGGAGGGGTTCCTCGTGGAATCCCCCGTCACCTGGTACGCTTCGCGCCAGGGCTGGGGAATGTCGCCCGGCTACGACCAGCCCGACCAACAGGGGTTTCAGCGGGCCGTCGGCGAAGGTTGCCTCGTCTGCCACGCTGGTCAGGCGGAGGCCGTCGGCGGCAGCTTGCACCGCATGCGCATCACCGAGGCGGCCATCGGCTGCGAGCGTTGCCACGGCCCCGGTTCGCTGCACCTGGAGCGCCACGCCGATCGCAAGCCCCCCAGCGACGGGGCCGCGGCAGCCATCGACCACACCATCGTCAACCCGAGCCACTTGCCGCGAACCCTCGCCGAGGCCGTTTGCCAGCAGTGCCATCTGCGGGCCAGCGCCACGGTCATCGCCCGCGGGCGGAAGGTGGACGATTTTCGCCCCGGACTGCCCTTGCAGGATTTCCGCGCCGATTACCGCCTTACGGGAGCGGAAGACTCCATGACGGTCGTCGGCCACGTGGAGCAGATGCACCTGAGCCGTTGCTATCGGAAATCGGACACCCTGTCGTGTTTGACCTGCCACAGTCCGCACCGGGCGTGCTCGCCCGAGGAGAGCATCGCCCACACGAAGACCATCTGCCTGAAGTGCCACCAGCCCGAACGCTGCAC
>DASPXY010001221.1:0-5408 GCA_035637055.1 Gemmataceae bacterium
CCCCGCCACTCCGGCCGGCGCGTCCCGTCGAACCCGTACCCGCGCAGCCCGATGTCCCGCCACTGCTCATACGCCGGCCGCAGCATCCACTTCACCTGCCGCCTGGCCGCCCCCGCCGGACGCAGCGGCTCGCGGCGGCGCGCCCCATCCACCGGCCGTTCCGTACCGCGCCCCGTGCTGACCGCGGGCACCGGGTTCACCACCCCGTACCAGCCGTTGGCCCACGTATAGAACGCATTCAGCGCGGCCCGATCCACGTCGAACGCGCCCGGCGGCACCCTCTCCGGGTTCCGATCGTCGGTCAGCCGCCAGTCCTTGAACGCCTCCACGTCCCGCGCCGTCGCCTCGCCCCAGCCACGCCCGCGGGCGTCCAGGAAGTCCAGCCACACCACCAGCGAGTAGGCGTACCGACGCCACGTCCCCGGCCGCCGGCTCGCCATCACCCCGGTCCGGAAGAACAAGTTCAGCCGCGCGTCCGGCACGCCCGAAGGAGAAACGAACAACGGCGTACCCTGCCGAGCACCGTTCTGCCGCGCCTGTTTGTACACGTCTTCGGCCACGGCATCATCTGCGGGCAAAGGCTTGAGGAAGTCGTAGAAGTCCAGCGTCCAGCCACCCGCATCCGCCATGCCCTATCCCGCATCTCTAGGTTAAAACCGACAATAACGGACAGCCTAGAGAAAGTACCGCAACGTCATCTGGTGCGGTGGTCACATCGGTGCCGTCATCGACTGGGACCGCCTACGAATCCGCCCGTTCGCAGAGGAGATCGCCCGCATTGCCACGATCCAATTCGGTACCCCAGACAGGCTCGATCTGGAACGTGTTGCCGCGTTCGTCGCCGGCTACCGCACGGTCGTCACGATCGATGACGCGGCGCTCGCCGATGGCGTCCACCGGCTGTGGTGGAAGCGTATGTCTGACTTCTGGCATCTGGTCTTCCACTCCGACCGCAGCGATTACGGCTGCGACGATCTGTTCGTCTCCGGCGAGGCGCTCCTGCGCTGGTGGACCTTGCATTCGACCGAAGTCCACGATGCCTTCACCGTGTCATGCCGTCGGTAATGCCCGCATCGCGATATGGCAGCGGCTGGCTTTCCTCCGCTGCGAGGCTGGAGCACCATGCCTACCTGGACGAGCTGTTGACCGCCGCCAGCGTTGGGCTTGGCGGCCAACCAGCGGCGTCCGGACCCCTGAGCAGCCAACCCCGGTCGGCCTCCAGCCCGGGCGGGGCAAGTGCCCCGGGCGACGTCGTCTGCTGCGCTTGACCGCCGCTTCCGGCACGGCTCCTGTGTGGACTTGATCTTCGTTAGCGGCACGTGGGTTAGCGTGGCCACCCTGCGGCGAAATGACCAGGCCGGCGCCGCCGCGCCTTCCATGCCTGTGGCCGACGACGGCCTACGTGCGGCCCCGCCGACGGGTGTATATGCGGCATTGCGCCTGAGTTGAGAACGTGTGGGAGGTTCGTTGACCTTGTGGCCGCCAGGCGGCAGGATCGTCTAGCAACCGCGGATCCCATGATGCCGCGGCGGCTTGATATATGAGTGAGACTGTCCGGTCGGGGGACCATCTGGCCAGCCGAGGATAAATTACATTCATGTAAGATCAATGGAGGCGAGGGTTGGTGGCGACGAGGCGTAGCGGTACGGCCGCTGACGACGGTGGCTCCGGCGTCTTCCCGTCACAGGGCATCCGCGGAACGATCGAGCGGGTGGCGGAGCTGCTGGAAGTCACCTACCGATCAGCGGACCTTGGAAACATCATCGATGATGTCCTTGCCGAGACTGTCTACATCCTCCTGACACTGCAGACGCAGGAGTTGGTGTATCAGCGAGTCCTGAGCGCGGTGCTCGAACGGTTTCCGACGTGGCTCGAAGTCATGCGCGCGCCGCTTGAGGATCTAGAGGATGTCCTGCGAACGGGTGGCTTTCAGCACCAGCGTGCGGTCAAGTTGCAGAACCTGCTTCAGGTGGTCTATGCCGACAACGTTGACCGTGGGGTGGGACCGGCGTCCGGCGGCGATCTGACCCTGGAGTACCTGCGCGATCTCAATGCCTCAGCAGCTGAGGGCTTCCTGTTGAGCCTGCCCGGCATCGGCGTGAAGTCGGCCAGGTGTGTCCAGTCCTACGCGCTTCAGCTCGACCGGTTTGCCGTTGACACTCACATACAGCGAATACTTAACAGGCTGGGGATCGTGCGAGATGCCCGAGCCAAGTTCGATCACGACGCATTCGAGCAGGCCGTGCCACCGCGATTGCGCCGCCAGCTACACGTCAATCTCATCCACCACGGGCGTGCGGTGTGCACCAAGAAGCCGCAGTGCGGAAGTTGCGTCCTCGTCTCCTTCTGCCCGCCCGCGTCCCGGCCCGCCGCGGCGAAGCCCAAGAGATCAGCCCAACTACTCGGATCGCGGCAGCGTGTGGCGATTGACCTGTTCGGCGGCGCCGGCGGGCTGGGGCACGGCTTCGCGAAGGCGGGTTACCGCATCGCAATCGCTGTCGAACGCGACCGCCACGCGGCACAGACCTACCGCGCGAATAATCCCGGCGTACCGGTGATTGAAGCAGACGTCACGACCCTCACGGTGGAGGCCATCCGCAGATCGTGTCCTGATCTTGGCACACCAGACGTCATCCTGGCTGGTCCCCCTTGCCAGGGCTATTCGCATGCCGGCTCGCGGCAACCGGACGACGGCAAGAACAGGCTATTCGAGCACGTTGCGCGCCTGGCGGAGGAGCTCGGCGCCAGCTACATCGTCCTGGAGAACGTTCCTGGTCTCCGGCGGGTCAACGGAGTCGGCTTCGAAGGCCGCATCCTTCGCCGCCTGAACCGGCACTATAACGCCAAGGTGTACGACTTGCTTGCCGCCCATTTCGGTGTGCCCCAGAACCGCAGGCGGCTGTTCTTCCTGGCGCGGCGAAAGCATCTGGGCCCCGCCCCGTCCGCTCCCGGACCAACGCACCGGCCGCCCGGCGAGCCGGCTCTGGATCTCGACGGCGCTCGCGGCCTAGCGCTGGGTGAGACTCCCAGGCTGGAAGACGTCCTGCGTGGCCCGCTGGAGCTGCCGCACTCTACCGTGGCCGAACACAAAGTGCTGGCCGACGGAACAGTGCTACGCAACGCGTCCACCATGAGGCACTCCGAGAAGGTCGTCGAGAAGATCGAAAAAATCTCACCCGGCGAGGGGCCGATCTCGTACCGGCGGCTGGAACTTGATTCGGCCCGGACGCTCGTTGCAGGCCACCGAGCCTTGCCGGTGCACCCGTGGCTGCATCGCACCATTTCGGTGCGGGAGGCGGCCCGAATTCAGGGCTTCGAAGACGAGTACTTCTTCTGCGGCCCGCGATGGGAACAGCCGCTGCAGGTGGCAAACGCTGTGCCGCCACCTGTGGGCCAGGCGATCGCGGAACACCTTGCTACATATCTGGATGCGGACGACAAGTCAGCACAGGATGGGGACGTTTGATAGGCCCCTCACGGGCGCCGATTACGCAAAGAACCCAAGGTCCGTCCGGTCGAACGTTCCGATCACGACCCCTCTGTCGAGGAAGCGGTTGTGCTCTTCGCAGCTTGTTTCCGGAAGCAGTGCACAGCCGTGGCATGCTGCCATGTTGCATGAGTCGGGACCCTGGCCGGCTTCGCCGAGTTCCATGCAGACGGGGTCGGTCGAGCACCAGCGGGCCTTGCCAATCGCAGCGGAAATTACTGCGTCGAGGTTTTCGGGTTCGGCCATACGCACCAGGCCGCCCATCGTGCCTTCCGAGTCGCCGGCGGCGGTGTAGATCAGGACCCCCGCCATCTGGCGGCTAGTCTCGGCCGAGACGTAAATGCGCTCTCTGAGCGAGGCGGAGCTGTAGCCGCAGGTGTAGATGAGTTCGTTGATCAGTAGGTGCGCCAGCGTATGAACCAGGAGGAACCGTGGGGCGATCTCTCGTGGCGCCAGCCCCCGGTTCTGTTGGATGGTCTGGAAGTTCGCGGCGATGCGTCCGGCGCGCGACCGGACCTCTTGGCGGGACTCCCATGCTTCCAGTGCCGATGGCTGTAGCTCGACGTATATCCCTTCACCCTTGACGACGTATGCCGGTAGCCAGTCGTGTGCGGGTGGCAGCGGCCTCCGGCGCAGAAGTGCCTTTCCTTCGCTGAGCCGGAGGGCGCCGTCGCGGACGCGGGTGAAGCCGCGTAAAGCGCGGGTTTCCCGCAGGACCTCGACGCGCCTTACGCGCCCGATGCGGCCACTGTGCCCCGAAGGGATTCCTGGATCGGTCGCGGTGAGATCGGGGTGGTGTGGTGTTTCCCTCAGCGACTGGTACTCCGGGCGGCGCCAGGCGACGGCTGGTGTGAGGTCCTCGCCATCCTCGGAGGGTTCTCCATCCGGCGCGGGCCCGCCGAGCAGATCCTGCAGGCCGGCCTGGAGTTCGTCGTCCGAGAACGGCTGGAGGAGTTCCACCGGCATGGATTCCCTCAGCTTCTGGAGGGGCACCGAACCGAGGACCTCGTGTAGCAGCTGGATGCGGGGCTGGACGTCGGGCCGCCGCAGCACGTCTAGCACCTCAGCGCTGGCACCCCCCTGCGTGCGGGGCAGGAAGATCGAGGATTCGACCTTCGGGAAGTACACGTTCCCGGCGCCGCGGAGCGCTGCGCGCAGCGGCCAGCCGCAGCCGGCCCCCACGTCGGCGGCCCATGGTCGGCTCCCGCGGCAGACGTATTCTCCTTCGCTCGATAACCGCTTTGATAGCTGAGTTTCCTCCTGGCCGTCGCGGACGGATCCGTTGGAGATGCCTTCGAGCGTGCGTTCGCTTTCGCACCCGTCGCATCTGACGACCTGGCCGCCGAGTGTGCCGCCACCTCGCGAGAGGAGGCGTAGCACTCCTTGGCACGATGGCTGCAGCGACCTGTGTACCCACTCGCGCCACGGGAAGTCATCCAGGTGGCCTCGCTCGCAGATGACCACGAACGGCACCTGTGACATGACGGGCCCGGTCTTCCTCCCTTCGTGTTTCGCGTCCGGGCATCTGACCGGCTGGGCCATGCTTAGCGTGCTCCCGGTGAGTCGCTTGCAGTAGATGCAGAAGGACCAGCACGGGAATCTCAGAGCTGGGACGGATAGGTTGACGTTGCGCTGCCGGCCGCCACCGGGGATCGGAGTCCGGTGATCGGGAGGCAGCCGGAGCTGCCTCACCTTGAGCCGCTCCTGCAGCCGCCAATCGTCCGCCACGAACTCGTCGGGGTACAGGTTGGACTGATCGTCGGTGTGGAACCAGTGGTCGAGACCGGCGGTGATGACCGAAGTGCCGTTGACCAGGATACTCATCGCGCCGACGCCGAAGGGCGTGACAAGCTGCGCTCTCCGGATGCGACCGCTGCTCATGGCGTTTCCCCCTGCTCGGCTGCGGCCTCGATGGCATACA
>DASPXY010001222.1:0-2311 GCA_035637055.1 Gemmataceae bacterium
CGGCACCTTGGATAGGGCCGCTCGCAGTTCTTCGGGAGTGGCTTGTTTCCAGGGAGTCCGCTTCGGCGAACTGCCGGAGCCCGGAGGCTCGGAGGCCAGGACTGCGCAGGCACCTGCGGACAGAACTGCTGCCAGTCCCAGGAGAGGCCAGCACGCCCGGAATGGAGAACAGGAAGGGATCGACATAACGGGTTCCTCCGGAAACAGGGATGTCAGGACGGACACACCGAGTTGCGAAGCCAGGAGGTGCGAAAGTAGGACGGCAAGGCGGCATCCGGCTTCCTTCCGGCGCCCACAAAGATCTGCGAGGAATCATGCGACAATTACTCTACGCCAAGGCAGCAGTAGGCGTCAAGGATTTCTCGAACCTGCTCATCGGTTGAACACGAACTCCAGCGAATTGAGCAGCGTCCACGCGAGGTCTTCCGCCGCCTGCCGCCGCTGTGCCACCCGATCACGGAGAAAGGCGATCGCTGCTGCCCGCTCTTTCCCCGTCGGCGGCCTGCTGTAAAACGTCAGATATAGCTCCTCGACCAGGTCACCGTCGTCCTTTTTCTCACGTACCAGACGGGCGACCGTGCCGCGCTCGTGGCGCAACTTGGCGTCCACCTCCGGCGAGTTGAGTAGGTGCAGCACCTGCGCGACGCCTGGCTCGTGGTTGCGCTCGCACTCGCAGGCGCTCACTCGCACCGGCCGGCCGAACAGCTTCAAAAAGTAGTGCGATACCTTGCTGTCCCAGAGTTGAATCGCTCGCGTCCCCGCCGGGACATTGTCGAAACGCTCGGCGACGCCCGTCGCCTGGCTGACCATGTCGAGCAACACCTCGGCATCGACGCGGCGGAACAGGGCACGCGAGTAGTTCTGCTCGTCCTTCTCGTTGGTCGGGTTCGGTCGCGACGAGAGCTGATAGACACGCGAGGCGGTGATCGTGCGGATCAACTGCTTGACATCGAACTTGCTGCGGGCGAGTTCGGCGGCGAGGGCGTCGAGCAACTCGGGGTTGGTCGGCGGGTTGGTGGCGCGGACGTCGTCAACCGGCTCGACCAGACCGCGTCCGAGGAAGTGAGCCCACAGACGATTCGCAAGGTTGCGGGCAAACCACGCATTGTCCGGGCGCGTCATCCAGTCGGCCAGCACCAGGCGCCGTTCGCCCTTCGGGGAGGCCGACGGCATCGCCATGCCGAGGGCGTGAGCGAAGATCGTCGCGCCGCTACGGGGATGCTTCGTCAGCGGGTCGCCGGTCGCTTGCACGAACTCGCCCTGCGGCGTCTTCCTCACGCCGACTGGCGCGAAAAACGCCTGCATGCCGAAGTAGTCCGTCTGGCTCCAGCGGTCGAAGGGATGATGATGGCATTCGGCGCAGGCGATACGAACACCCAGGAAAACCTGCGACAGACTGCTCGCCGCCTCGCCGGGCTTGCCGACGACCTTGTAAAAGTTCGCCGGCCCGTTCTCGTCGAGCGGCCCCTCCGCCGTCAGGATCTCGCGCACGAACTGATCGTACGGCTTGTTCACCGCCAGGCTCTCGCGGATCCAGCGATAAAAGGCATAGGCGCGCTTGTGCCCCAATGCCTGTCTGTCTACTCTCAGGATATCCGCCCATTTGAGCGCCCAATAGTCGGCATACTCCGGCCGCTGCAACAATTCCTCGACCAGCAGGGCGCGCCGGTCCGGGCGCTTGTCGGCGAGGAAGCGGCGCGCCTCGGCAACCGTCGGCAAGGTGCCGATGACGTCGAGATAAACGCGGCGCAAATACTCGGCATCGTCGGCCGGCTCCGAGGGGAGAATGTTGAGCTTGCGCAACTTGCGGAAGACGTGGCCGTCGATGAAGTTGTTTTCCGGCAGCTGCGGATAATTTGCGATGCGCTCCGGCCGCGGCAGGATAGCGCGGAAGACGTCAACGGCGCCCATGAAACTCGCCATGACGGCGACCTCGCCCGGAGTCTCGCCGGCGCTGACGAGCCCCCCCGCGCTGACCCCCGCCAGCCCTTCGTTGTTGGATTGAAAGCGAGCGTGCGCGGTCACGTCCGTTTCGCGGCCGTCGGTGTAGCGGGCGACGACGCGCAGCTGTTGCCGCCCGTGCGGGGCGAGGCTGCGCTCCGCCGGCTCGACGCGGATCGACTCGACGCGCGGCGCCATCGGATCGCCCAGCGGGACGCCGGCGGTGATCCAGGCGCGCAGCGTTTCGTACTCACTCGTGCCGCGTGGAATGCGGATACCGCCGCCGTGGGCCGTCGCCCCCGACGCCTTGGTCAGCAGCAGGCTGAGTTCCGGCGCCGCGGGGAAGACGCGACGGCCGCGGCCCTCCTTG
>DASPXY010001223.1:0-8235 GCA_035637055.1 Gemmataceae bacterium
TGACGATGAAGCGCCCGACCGTGCAGCGTGTGTCGCCGGGGGCCGCGGTAATGGTAAACTCCCCGGCCAGGATCTTCACCGGCGGCACCAGCCGCGGCTCCTCGCCGAAGCACACGATTTCCGCCCGCTGGCTGGTCGAGACGTGAACCAGTGGCACCGCACGCGGCGCCGCCCGGTGCAGCCAGAACGCGTCGGCCAGCAATTCGCCCGCCACTGCGTCGTCGTACTCGTTGAGAATGCGCAGCGCTTTGAATGCCCCATAACGGACCTCCGCATTGGGGCTGGTCATCATCGCGGTCAACTTGAGGTGCGAGACCGGCTGATCGAGGCTGGCGAGGGCCGCCAGGCAGTACGCCCGCAGCGCCTCGTACTGCTCCGCGAGACGGCCCAGCTCCTCGGCGCCAGTGCCGCAATCCAGGTAGGCCAGCGACTCCGCGGCGGCGAAGCGGACCAGCGGATGATGGTGCGTCAGGGCTTCCTTCAGCGCCGGGACGCTCTCCTTGCCCAGGGCTTCCAGCCGCAGGGCGGCGACCATGGTCCGGGCCGGGTCCAGCAACATCTCGTGTAGGTGCTGACGATAACGGCCGCGTACCTCCCCCGACTCGCGCAGCGGGATCAGCCGCGCCACGCGGAGGTAACGCTCCGGGTTGAGGTGATACGCACAGGGCACCTGCACATACACCATGTCTTTCGTGACAGCGCGGGCTGTCTCGCCCTTGCCGAGCGCCGGCAATTTGAACTTGTCGTTGAGCCCGTCGGTCACACTCTGGAGCACCCAGAAATGCTTGTTGCGCAACACCTCGGCGCGCTTGCGGGCATCGTCGGGGAACAGCTGGTTGATCCGCCCCGCGACGGAGTTGGCCACCCGGTAGAAGTTCTGGTCGCTCCTGAGGACCAGGTAGAACGGCCGATCGATCAGCGAGGCGCCGCCGTCCCAGATGCGACCGTGGCGCAGTCGTTCCCCCTCGTCCTCCTCGGGGCCGAAACCGACCAGCAGCGGGCCGCGCGCCTTCGCGAGAATGTGGCCTGGCAGCAACTTGTCGCCCTGGGAGTTGGGGTTGAGATGGCGTGCGGTGTCGTAGTTGCGCAGCGCGCACTCCTGCAGTTCGCCGCCGCGCAGGCTGCTGACGCCACTGCCGGGCGGTAGCGAGATCTCGATGTCGATCGGGTCGCCCTTGCGTGCCCCGGCCGGGATCAGAGCGGTCACCACGACCAGGGCATTGTCGGGCGACTCGAGCAGTTCCTTGACGTTACGCGCCCCCGCCTTGAGGAGTTGCTCCTGCAGCATCGTGCGATACGTCGGCGGAGCGCCGCCGCCGGTGCCGGCCAGGCCCGTCACCAGGCCGACGCCGGTGACCTGGATCGGCCCGGCGCCGGAGACCTCGGTCACATCGCCGACGGTCTGCACTTCCTTGAGTTCAAACTTGCCGTCGCCCTCCTCTGGGGCCTGGGCACGGGTGCTGCTCAGGTGCGAGCAGCCGGCGGAGCCCAGCACCAGGGTCGCCAGCAGCCAGCCGACAACAGTTCGCGGTGCCGCGGTGATCAGATGCCTCATCGCCATTCCCCCTCTATGGGCGCACCTTGCCCCGGGCCACCTGGCGGCCCGTGGAGACAATCGGCCTGTGCTTTTGATCGTGAGGGGGCGGACAATAGGATGTGAACGAAGGGATGTCAAGAGCGAAATGAACCGGCTGATGTTGGTTCGTAGTCCCGCCTTTAGGCGGTTTTCGCCCTCACCGCCTCAAGGCGGGACTACGAACAAGGACGGCGTCACTTCATCTGCTGCTGCAACTTCTTCTCGACTTCGGTGCGGCGCTGCTTCTCGCGCTGGCCCTCGCCGGCCACTTCCAGGCCGCGCCGCCAGGCCGCAATCGCGGCATCCCTTTCGCCCAGCGCCATGTGGACGTCGCCCAGGTGATCGTAGATCTCGATGTGCTGCGCCGTCTTGTCCTTGACCGCTTCCAGCAGCGCCTCCTTCGCCTCCTTGTACTTCTTCTGCTTGAACAGCACCCAGCCCAAACTATCCAGGTACGCGCCGTTATCCTTATCCTCGTCCGGCGTCAGTTTCGGGTTGGCCTTGCGCCGCTTGGCACGATCCAGGTCGAGCGCCTTGCGGATTAGCTTCTCCGCCTCGCCCAGATTCATGTCGTGGTCGGCCCAGATGTAGCCGAGGTCGTTGTAGTAAGCGGGCTCCTCGGCCTTCTTGGCGATCAGCGCCTTGAGCTTCTCCGCCGCCCGATCGATTTGCTTGAGGTCCACGTAGACATTGCTGAGGATGTAGCGATAGCGCTCCTGATACTGCTCCTTCTCTTCGGGCTCAAGCGTCGCGTCCTTCTCGATGCGTTCGAGCACATCTTCGTAGGTACGGGCCGCCTCGCCGAAGCGGCCGGCCTCGCGCTGTACCCACGCCTTGAGCTGCCGCTCTTGCCAGGTGTCCTGAGCGCGGATCAGGTTGTCTGCCAGTTTGATCGCCTGGTCGAACTTGCCCTGCTTGGCGATGGCCTGGATCAGAAGCCGATGGACACCGGGTCGCAGGCGCTTGGCGGGGTCGAAGTCTTCGTCCTCGATGAAATCAGGTTCGCCGAAACGGTTGGGCACCGCCAGGTAGTAGACCCGCGGCTTGCCGTCGCCGGTTTTCAACTCCAGGAGCTCCTTGCAAACCTTGGCGCTCTCGGCGTACTTCTTATTCTCGTAGAGGGTGTCGATCAGACCGCCGTACGACTGCAGGATCTTGCGGGTGCTCTGCAGTTTGACAGCCTGACCCATGCAAAGGCGATAGAAGGCTTCGCTGGCCTTGAGATCCTTCAACTCCGCGGCGGCCTGGGCGAGAAGGTGGGCGGTGTTGTACTTGAGCGCCTGCTCCTTGTCGTTGAGGAGGGTCAGGCCCTCGGCGAGCAGCTTTTTCGTCTGCCCGGGGTTGGCCAGCAGGGTTTGCAGTTCGCCGTTGAGCGAATCGTCGCCGGTGGTCTGGCCAAGGGCCAGGACGCGCTTGCGCTCCGCCTCGTCCCCGCGTGCGGCCAGCGTCACCCCGAAGACCAGGAGGACGGCTGCGGCCATGCAGGGGACGCCAAGCGATATCCTACGCATATGAGTTTCTCCGCGGTAAACTCCGTGGGCGTCATAGTTCTCCTTCGTTATCGTACTCAAGAGCGTCGCGGCACGCTACAGCGGATTGGCCCGAAAAAACCGGCCGGACAAGGGACGTCAGGGCTTCCTCGACATCGTCAGGGTGATGGCTGCGGGTGTGGGGCTTCGTGTTACCGCTGTTGCCTGGCTTTCCTCTCGACCACAGCCGGACGCCCCGGTACGCTGATGACTACTCCAGCCGAATGTGTGTCGATGTCCGGGCGGAAGCCAACTTCAAGGAGGAATGCCATGTCGAACCGGGGATTGGTCGTGCAAGGGAGCGCCGTTTGCGCCGTGATCATCGTAGTCGCTTTGGCGTATTGGTGGCTCTTGCCTGCGGCCGGCAGCATGGCGGCCCAGGCAGATCAAATCCGAGTTGGAATGACCCCCGAGCAGGTGCAGGCGCTGTTTGGCGCGCCCCCTCGGAGAAAACTGCTCGCTCAGGAGAGTAAGCTCCCCCTGGAGATCGGCATGTTTCGGAAACCTCCCAATCCGGGTCATTGCTTCACAAGCGCTCCCTACGCGCTAACTATCGTGATTACCGACGAAAAAGCTGCACCAGGCAGCAAGGTTCCTTGGGACTACAAGTGGTTTCTGGAGCAAGAGGCACGTCGCGATCGCGCCTCGACATATCATTCCTGGGCCGGCGAAGAGGGTGAAGTCGAAGTGCTGTTCGGGCGAGACGGACGAGTGGCAGACTTCAAACTCTGGCCGAAGGACGGAGACAGCCTCCGACATCGTCTCCGCTCCTGGTTGGGTTTATGACACCACCGGTCACTCGCCTGCCCGAGTGACATCATCCTGCGGCTCGTAACCGAGCAACCGTCGCGTGTACCCGATGTCCCAGCGCATCCCCGTGTTCGCCGACATCCCGTTCACTACCACGAAGGGCGCCGATAATTCCGCCAGGATACAGCGCTCCATGAGATGGCAATAGTCGCGATTGGAGAGCCACATCAGGCGAAACCACGTCTCGCGGTCCGGCGTGATGTCCTGCGGTCGGTTCTCGCCCACTTGCACCCAGCCGATGCGCACGGCGATCACGGAGAGGCCGTGCGCATCGGCGAAACACTTCCCTAACCGCTCGCCGAAGAGTTTCGCTGACCCGTACGGCGTGCTGTCGCGCGCCTCGCCCCGGACGGTACGATCCTGGCTTTTGCAGGGGTCGATCACTCCTTGCACTTCCTGGACCTGGCCACCGGCAAGGAAGTCCACGGCGATAGCCGGCACACGATGCCGCTCACGGCCGTGGGGTGGCCGGACGGCAAGGGCTTGTGGACGCAAAGTTACGGCAAGGCCCTGCGGCAATGGGATCCGGCCACCGGCAAGGAGGTGGGTTCCCTCACCCTGCCCGTCAACGTCTTCCCGGCCGCGCTCAGCGCCGACGCCAGGTACATGGCCACCGCGCCCTACAGGGACAAGGTCGGCAAGATTATCAACATTGCCACCGGCAAGGAAATCGGTCAGATACCGCACCGCCAGCCCCAGGACAAGACTACCACCCCGACCAACATGGTCTTTTCGCCGGACGGCGCTTTCCTGGCCGTTCGCTGGGAACGCGCGCAACAACTTGAGCTTTACGCCGTCCAGCAGGGCAAGTTGCTGCACACCCTGGGCGTTGCCGCCACGCCGCGGCCACGCGAAATGAACGTCAACGGCGTGGCCTGCTCGCCGGTCATGGCCTTTTCCGCGGACGGGAAGTTGCTGGCGGCCTACAGCGCGCCCGAGTTGCTGTCGGTGTGGGACACGGCGACCGGCCGGCTGCTGGCCAGCTTGTCCCTCACCGGCAACACCCCGGTTGCTGGGATCGCCTTCACGCCGGACGGCCGCTGCCTGGCGGTGGAGAGGAGCGATGGCGCTGTGGTCTTGTGGGAGCTAGCCACCCGCAAACAACGCCGCGTTTTCGTCGCCAAGGATGCGCGTCCCAGGGGGCCAAAAGCCGCCTTAGCACCGTCGAGTTTTTCCACCGAGCCGGTGGCGGCGCCGTCCGCCAACATCGCTTTCTCGCCCAGGGGTAACCTGCTGGTCTACGGCGCGCCCGCTGGCGGCATTCACGTTTGGCAGGTCCAGACGGGCCAGGAGCTGGCTGCCTTCCGTGGCCACACCGGCGTGATCAATGCCTTCGCCTTTACCCCGGACGGCAGAACCCTCGCGTCGGCCAGCGCGGACACCACCGTCTTGACCTGGAACCTGAGTGCTGCCCTGTCAACGCCGCTGCCACCGCGCCTGTTCACGGACGCCGAGTTGAAGACGCGCTGGGAAGTCCTGGCGAGCGCTGATGCTCAGCAAGCGTTTTCCGCCCTGTGGGACCTCGTCAGCGCCCACACAAGCGGTCGCGCTGCTGAAGCAGCAACTACAGCCGGCGCCCGCGCTCGACCTGGATACGGTCAACCAACTCATCGCCAAGGTCGGCGACCCCACCTTCAAGGTCCGGCAGAAAGCGACTACGGCCTTGCTGCAACTGGACGGGCGCGTGGTGCCGTTGATCGACAAGGCCTTGGCCGCCAAACCGGCGCTGGAGAGGCAACAACGCCTGGAAAAGATTCGTGACGCGCTGACCGGTGCTGTCCTGACGGAGGAGAACCTGCACTTGTATCGTGCCATTGAGGTGCTGGAACGCATCGGCACGCCCCAGGCGCGCCAGCTGTTGCAGCGCCTGGCCGACGGTGCGCCCGGGGCGTTGGCCACGACAGCCGCACGGAAAGTTCTGCAGCGGCGATAGGGCAACAGCCACCGGCGGGCCCGCTTCGTGCTGTCGCCTGGCTGGCAACGCGCACTGGCTTGGCAGACTGGTCGGGCTGTCAGATTTGGATGATTCCTGCGCAAAAGAACCGGCCAAACCGGCCCAAGCGGCCAGGAGTGGCCGGTTGCTCTGACGTCCGCGGTCTTCCTCCTGGCCAGTCCGGGGCTCATCGGCGGCTCTGTCAGGGAAGCAGAGGCTCCTGCCTGTGGCGCTGCCACTGCTTCCGGTAGGTCGTCACGCCGTCCTGCTCCACCTGCGCGTCGACTGTGACCGACTGGTCGGTGAAGACGCTGGTGGCCTTGACCAGGACCACCCTTGACGGTCGCTGGATCTCGACCCAGGAACAACAGTCGATCCTTGCCCCAGCAGGGTCCGCGGTGGCTACGCTGGCGGTGTATTCATGGCGGTAGGTGACCGTCCCGCCGTCGCGCAGGCGGTAGCGGCTCATTCCCCGGCTCTCCAGGGCCACCGCCGGCTGCACCAGTTCGCGGCTGATGCGCCAGGACTGCGACGACTCCAATTCCGCCGAGGAGCGGACGCCCTGCGCTGCAGGCGGCAGGCCAACCGTTGGCAACACCTCCCGCGGCGGAGTTCTGGGCAGCAGCAAGCGCGGCGGGTTGTCTGCGGGGAACTCCAGCCGCACCTCACCGGGCTGTGGCGTCGGCCAGAGGCGTGGGAAATCTGCCAGGGCGAAGGTCAGGCGGAGCCGGTGCCCGCAGGGAAACCGATAGGCCGTGGGCCGCAGCGGGATCTCCACCACCTGGGTGGTGCCTGCGCGCCCGGGGGCATCCGGGCGCCAGCCCAGAGTGACCAGTCGTGAGCGGCCATCTTCGCTCACGTCGCACAGTTTGGCGACATACTGCAGGCCAGGTACGGATGGGCAGATCGGCAGCAGCGCCCGCGCCTGCCCGAGCAACTCCCAATCCTCCCCAAGGGTTTCGGTTGTGAAGTCAAGCGAGCGGATGTCGTCGCCGTTGTGGTCGCCCGGTTCAAGCACCGTCGTCGTCCACGGGTCGGAGCCGACGGAATCCAGGCCCACCGTGGGGTCATGTCGATAGGGGAGCGCCGGGCCGGGAGCGAGCGCTGCGGTACTCGCCAGTGCTCCGCCGGGCAGCAGGTAGAGTTCGCGCGACTCGTTGCGTGACGGTGGCCACGCTGCCTCGTGCCGCCAGACGTTGCTGCCCTGCACGAACAAGGTGAGTGGCGGCCCGCCCTCAACGCCGTTGGACTGGCCTTTCAGCCAGCGTTCCCACCAGCGGAGCATCAACTCTAACAAGCCAGCCGGCTCGCTGGGTGACAGGTCGGGCAGCGCGTGCTTCCACGGCCCCATGAGCAGTTTCTTCGGACCAACGAGGCGAGCGAAGTAGTCGAGCGTGCCCTGCGCGTAGAAATCCCACCAGCCGCAGACGGCAAGCGTGGCGGCCATGATCCTGTCCACAGGAATAACCCGGGCAGACCAGCGGGCGGCCTCGTCGTGCGCGTCGTACCAGTCCAGGCACCAGGGGACCGAGCGCTCCAGCCGTTCCGTCCAGAGGCGGGCCAGGTGGCCGTCCGGGTCCGGGGTGAGCGGCGGTGTGAGGTTGTAGGCAACCATGCGCGGTCCCCAATCGCCGTTGGCCCAGAAGCCGTTGCGGCAGCCGCCCAGGAGCAGGAAGTCGGTGTAGTTGTCGTGCGTCGCGTTGACCGGCACGATGGCCTTGAGGTGCGGCGGGCGTTCGGCGGCGGTCTTCAGCGCGGTGATGCCGCCGTAGGAGGTGCCCCACATGCCGACGTTGCCGTCGCACCACGGTTGGGCAGCGGCCCACTCGACGGCATCGTGTCCGTCGCGGCCTTCCTGAGCGTCGAAGGGGGTATGGTTGACCCCCTCGGAGCAGCCCAGGCCACGGAAGTCGACCACGAGGGTGGCATAGCCGCGACGGGCAAAGAAACGGTGAATGCCGTCGTACCCCAAGCCGCCACGGCCGTCCTTGTGATAGGGCAGATAGTTGACCAGGCACGGGACACGGCTGCTGTGTGCGGGCCGGTAGAGATTGGCGGCCAAGCGCACCCCGTCGCGCATCGGGATGAGCAGGTCGTGGACAATCTCGACGTCGTGGCTCTCGGGGGCGGTCATCGGGATTCCTCCAGAGGGCGCGGATGCCCCAGCGCGGTCGTGTCAGAACGAGTTATGCACCTTCGTCCGGCCGCTGGCCATCTGCCGGGCCATGGTGTGCTGGTGGTAGTGCAGGGCGCACTTCAGGGCGTAGACCAGCAACGCCGTCGGGTTCGGCCGCAGTCGGCAGAGCCGCCACAGCCGCCTGCCGTACTCCCGCCGCAGCGAACGCTCGGGCACCCCCCGCAGCAGCCGCCAGAACAGCACGCCGCCG
>DASPXY010001224.1:0-4861 GCA_035637055.1 Gemmataceae bacterium
CTTTATCCACACCGAGAGTATCCTCGATGGTGATCTTGAGTTTGAGCGTGTCGTCGGGTGCCACCTCGCGGGCGCGGTCGGCCACCAGGCCGCCGCGCACCGGGTTGAACTGGCCGCCGGTCGCGTCGGCGCCGACGATCCAGTCGCGCCGGACCTCGGTCGCGTGGACGCCGGCGAGTTCGGGTTTGCGCGTGAAGGCCGGCGGTTCGTCGTGCTGAATCGTCAGCGCCTCTATGTTGTGGACAGTGGTGATACCGTATTCGGCCTCCAGGATGAGCCGGACATCATAAACGCCTCGATGGAGCGCCGGCATCTCATAACTCGCCTGTTGTCGATCACCCTGCAAAGGCATCGGCAGCCGCCAGGACGCACCGAGGAAGGTCGTCCGGCCGTCCTGCGAGCGCGGGGCGATTTCAAGGCTCGCCCGCATCGCCGGCCGCGTGAAACGGCAGTCGAGACGGATCGACCCGTACTCATACGCGAACGGGGTGGAGCCCGGCGCGAGTGTCTGTGTCGGGTGGACCGCCTTGCTGGCGTAGGCCGGAGCATCAATGGTGAGCGTCGGGCTACTGGCGACCAACTCGACGGGCTCGACCGCGGTGATCTTGTAGGTGTCGCTCCGGGCTTCGCCGACCTCGATGTGGAACGGCAAGTCGCCCGTGAGCCGCTCGATTTGATAGGAGAACGCCCGCGTGCCGGGTCGCACGCGGCTCAGAAGGTTGGCAGCGGGCGACAGCGGCAGGCCGTTCGCCGGCGCTACGGCGACGAGGCCAGCGGCGAGCGCCGGCAGCAGCGCCGGTTCGGCCGGCATCCGCGTGCGGACGGTTTTGTTGGCGGAGTCGGTGTAGGCCAGGTTGCAGGCGGTCGCGGGCGAGCCCGTCTGGGGGTGGACCAGCACGAGGAGGCTCAGCGACCGGCCTTTCGCGGCGAAAGTGTCCGCCGGCGTCACCTGGAACGTAAAGGCCGGGCTGGACGGCGTCGCGGCCGGAGCCGGCGACCAGGCGCCGACGAGACGGTTGCCGAAGTCGGCGTACTTGTTGCCCCAGAGCAGCGCGGGCAGGCCGGCAGCGAGCACAGCGACGACCGCAGCCAGTGCCATCCACCCGGCAAGGCGTGCTGGGAAGGCGCGGGTGAAGTCTAGGGGGCGAGCGCGATGCTCGGTTTCCTCGATTAACAGCTCGATCAGCGCCCGACTCCCGTGCCAGGCATCGCGGGTCTCGGCCAACTCGACCGTCGTCGTCAAACGCTCTCCCAGATCGGGATATTGTGCCTCGATCAAGGCGGCGAGGGCGGCAAGGTCAATGCGGCGGCACAGCGGGACGATCAGGCCGAAAACCGTAACCAGTGCGACGACCCCAAGGATTGCTGCCGCCGCGATGCGCAATGCTTGAGGCGACAGGGCCAGCAGTAGATCGGCGAGGAACAGGCCACCGCAGAGCACGACGACGGCCAGCACGAGCAGGCCGCCCCCACGGAGCGCCTGCAGCAGCCGAATGCGGCGATTGAGGGAGGCGAGTTTGGTGCGCAGTATCGAAGGTAAGCCGTGCGGGCTGGTCATTGCAGAATCCCCCCAGTTGAGGAGGCGAACGACGTACGGTTTGTAGTCCCGCCTTTAGGCGGCTTGACGCCAAGCCGCCTAAAGGCGGGACTACGAACCACATCTCGCTTGTTCCTGCGCCAAGGTGCCGTCCCGGGTTGAGCCGAACCTGGCGGCACGGATGGCGCCGGCACCGGCCGAACGCTTCCCAGACGATTGTAGCCCCGCAGCGGTTGGGCGAACAACTCAATAACCGAGAGCGAAAGCGGCGATCTCTCGCCGCACGGCAACAGGTTTTTCAAAATCGTGTAGGAAACCACCCGTGACCGGGCAATAAACGATAGATGCGGATCCGAACACGAGGGAACCTGTCATGCCGACCAGCCCGATGAGCAAGGTCATCGAGCACCTGCGCGGGGCGGTCCTGCCGCGCGAGGACGCGGACCTGACCGACGGGCAACTCCTGGGCCGCTTCATCGACCAGCACGACGAGGCTGCCTTCGCGGCCCTCGTGCGCCGCTACGGCCCGATGGTCCTCGGCGTCTGCCGCCGACTGTTGCGCCATCACCACAACGCCGAAGACGCCTTCCAGGCCACCTTCCTCGTCCTCGTCCACAAGGCCGCTGCCATCCGGCCGCGTGAGCTGGTCGGCAACTGGCTCTACGGCGTCGCTTGCCGGACGGCCTTGAAGGCGCGAACGCTCGCCGCCCGCAACGCACGCCGCGAAAGGCAGGTGCCGGACATGCCCGAACCGCAAGCGCCTCCGCCCGAGCCGGTGGACGATCTGCGGCTCTTGCTGGACAAGGAGCTGGATTGTCTGCCGGACAAGTTCCGTGTGCCGATCGTCCTGTGCGACCTCGGCGGCCGCTCGCACAAGGAGGCGGCGCGGCATCTCGGCTGGCCGCAGGGGACAGTTTCCGGGCGGCTCTCGGTCGGCCGGGCCTTGCTGGCGAAGCGGCTGGCTCGCCGTGGGCTAACCCTTTCCGTCGGCGCGCTGGTCGCGTTGTTGTCGGCACGGACAGTGTCGGCCAGTGTGCCGCCTGCCCTGTTGAGTTCGACTGTCAACGCCGCAAGTTTGCTTGCGGCGGGCAAAGCGGTGACGGCGGGAGCGATCTCGGCCAATGTCGCCGCCCTCTATCAAGGAGTGCTGCAAGCCATGTTGCTCACCAAACTCAAGATGACCGCCCTCGGACTGCTGATCGTCGCCCTCGTCGGCCTCGGGACAAGCCGGCTCACCCATCAGGCATTGGCCGCCAGTTCGCCCGAAGCGCTCACCTCCGCGCAGGAGCGCGGGCGGGAGCCGGATGGCCCGCGACCCATCGCCGGCAAGGTCGTCGCCGTCGCCAAGGACGGCAAGCTCATCACCCTGGAAATCCCGCCCACGGCCCGCGGCGAAGAGACGACGCGGGCTGACTTCAAGATCACCGACAAGACGACCGTCACCTACATGGGCGTCGGCCCGAATGGGGCCAAGCCGACCGAGGGTTACTTCGCCCAGGTGCGGGTCGAACCCAGCGCGAAAGATGTCGCCGTGGACGTGATCTTCCAGGGCCAGGAGGCTCGCATAGGCCCCGACCTCACGGGTTCCCTCGTCGCCGTGGCGAAAGACGGCAAGGGCATCACCCTGGAGACTCAGCCGAAGGTACGCGGCGAGGCGGGCGAGCGGATCGATCTGAAACTCAATGACAAGACGCTCCTCGTCTTCTCCGCGGTCGCTGAAGGTGGGGCCAAAATGACCGAAGGCTACACCGCTCACGTCGTCCTGACCGACGACGCCAAGGGAAAGACCGCGGCCATTGTCCAGCTGATCGGCAAGGAGCAGGCAGAGCAGCGCGGCGACCGGCGACCGGACCTCGTTAGCCGGGTCGTCGCGGTGGCGAAGGACGGCAAGACAATCACCCTGGAGCAGCCTGCAACGGCCCGCGGCGAGGAGCCGAAACAGATCGACGTCAAACTGAGCGAAAAAACCTCTGTTATCTATCACAATGTCGGGCCGGGTGGAACCAAACTCGGGACGGGCCTGCGGGCACACGTCTGGCTCGAAGACGGCGCGAAGGACAGCGCCGCCAAGGTCAGCGTGATCGGCGTCGTGCCGGAGCGGTGGGCCACTGTTGGTGGCAAGGTCATCGGCATCTCCAAGGATGGTAATACTCTCACTTTGGAGCAGCCTGCGCAGGCTCGCGGTGAGGAGGGGAAGCATGTCGAAGTGAAGATCACCGCCGACACCCGTATTACCTATTCCCGCGTCGGCCCGGATGAGGCGAAACTGACGCTCGGCTACTACGCCCAGGCGCGGCTGCTGGACGACTCGAAGGACACCGCCGCTCAGCTGACGCTGACGAAAGGCGGCTCGGAGGGACGGCCCGGAGGCGGCCGCGAGGGCGAGCGTGGCCGCGTCGCCAACGTGGTTTCCGGCCTGTTGACGGAAATCGACCCCGCCAAGAACACGATCACCCTGCAAACCGGCAGGCGGGAGGAAGATCCGAAAAGCACCACCTATGAGCTGGCCAAGGACGCGAAGATCATTGTCCGCCAAGGCCGGCTCAGCAAGGAAGTGAAACTCGCCGATCTGGCCGTCAAAACGCCCGTGCAGATCCGGCTGGACGAGACGAAGAAGTTCGTCCAGGCCATCGAGGTGCATGTGTCGACGACGGATTACGGCGTCGTGGAAGACATCGATCTCGCCAACAGCACGATCACCTTGGGCGCCGGCCGCGATCCGGACGCCAAGGGCAAGACCTATCAGCTGGCGAAGGACGTGAAGGTGTTCCTCCGCTTGCCCGGACCGGCCGCAGGTCGAGAAGGCCGCGGGGCGGAAGCGAAGGAGGTAAAACCGGGCGAGTTGACCGCCAAGGTCGCGGTGGCCCTCCAACTCGACGATGCCCGGAAAGTAGTCCAGAGCATCCAGGTGAATCCGCCGACCCTGCGCGGGACGGTGCAAACTGTGGACCCCGACAAGCGCATCCTCGCAGTGCGTCCGGCCCGCGGGGACGATATGCGCCTGGAGGTGGTGAAGGACGTCCGCATTCTGATCGATGGCAAGGAGAGCCGGCTGGTTAAGTTGGCCGCCGGGACGGAAGCTGTCCTGACGCTGTCGCTGGACCGCATGCGCGTGCTGGCGATCCAGACGCCGCCCCCCGAAGGCCGTCGTTAACGCCGGATCCAAGGTGTGGAAGTCCGAGCCCGAAGCGCCAGCGAGGGATCAAGTGTGTCCCTCGCTGGCGCTTGGGGCTGCTCTGACAATAATCGTTGAGGCCGCCTCTTGCGGCTCCAGAGTTACCTTCTCCAGGGACGCTGGCGGCCGCGGCGCGGCCCGCCACCAGG
>DASPXY010001225.1:0-3659 GCA_035637055.1 Gemmataceae bacterium
CTCTCCGGCTGGTCTCACCACGTCGCCGCCGTTCGGCCTGACCGGGCTTTCCCTGGCTGCGTTCGACCCCGCCAGGCACACCCACGCCGAGTGGGTGGACGGCAAGGTTCACGAGACAGGGTTCACCACCGTGTTCCCGCCGAATACGCTGGTGAGCTACACGAGCGGGGACGCAACCTATGACGTGGACTTCCTCAGCGCCACGGAAACGAACCTGGGGGACACTTATGCCGCCGTCACGGCCCGGAGTTACCACACGGGGATTGTGAACGTCCTCCTCATGGATGGCTCGGTCCGCTCGGTCAGCAGCGCCGTCTCAGGGACAACCTGGCGCGCCCTCGGGACCAGGGCAGGGGGTGAAATCGTCGGTGCTTATTGACGCCGCCCCCTCGCACCGAGACAAGCGACCTCTGGTTCGTAGTTCCGCCTTCAGGCGGCAAGACGTCCACCCGCCTGAAGGCGGAACTACGAACCACACGGCGTTTGCTGCCGCACTAGGGCGCGTGCTGGTGGACAATTTCGCACAGTTGCCCCAGCACGCGGCCCTCGCGGGCCGGCGTCACGCCGCGCGGCAACGGCACGTTGTTGACGAACATCGCGAACGCCAACCGCCGCCCGCGCGCCGTGATGATCGTCCCTGCCAGCGCCTTGCTCGTCAGCAGCATGCGATCGTTCAGCACGTCGTACCAGTAATACGTTCCGCTCTTCGCCTTGACCATGCCGCGCGCCGGGCTCTTCATGCCAACAGCGTCGGCCAGCGTGCCATCGACACCGAGCACCGGCAGCGCTTCCTCGAAAGCCTTGTACTCCGGTCGTTTCTCCAGGGCGCGCAGGAGTTGCACGGTCGCCTTGGGCGTCACCTGATCGGCGCCCGCGCCGCCAGCGCCGCCGCCGAAGGAGATGGTGCGGACGTCCACGCCCAGGTCGGCCAGGTACTGTCGCTGCAGCCGCAACCCCTCGGCCAGGGTGCGCTTCCCCTGCTTGGCGGCGACCAGCAACGGCAGCGTGCTGGCATACAGGTTGTGGCTGACCTTGAGGGTGACCTTCGCCACTTCCGAGAACGGCGGCGAGGTATACTCGGCAACGCGCCGCAGCTTGCCGTAACTGTCCTTCTCGGGCAGATCGCCGCGCTGCGGAGCCAGCGGATTTGCCGTCACCCGGACGCCCTCGCGGCGCAAGGTTTCGATGAACAGCGCCCGCGCGAACGCCGCCGGATCCTCGACCCCGTAGATCCGGATTGCCGGCCGCGACTTGACCGCGATCTGGCCGCGCACGCTGAAACGCTCGCCACCCTCGGAACGCACTTCCAGACGCGTCGGCTGCCCCGGTGCGACAGTGACGACCGAGGCATCCATGCGGACGTAACTCGTCTCCGGCCGCATCCGCACCGTGGCCGGCGGTCCCGCCTTGTCCCCAGGCGTGACGATGATATCGACGAGGTTGTCATTGACGACGATCGGCGAGACCGCTTTCGGCCCGCTGCCGGTGCTCTGCGTCCGCTCAAAAAGCCGTTCGTCGATCAGCACGTCGCCGGCGACGTGCCGCACGCCCGCGGCGACGACCTGCTTCGCCAGCGATTTCAGCCCGGCGAGGGGGTCGGTATCGGTCAGTTCGGCCACGCCGCCGGGACCGTTCGCGTAGGTGTGATCGTGGTTCCGGAACGCCAGCTTGCCGTCGGCGGTGGTGCGGCCGCCCAGCGTCACGTCGCCGACGGCCACAAGAATCAGGTCGCCGTCGAGCCGGCCATCGATCAGCCGGCCGCGCGTGTAGACCGGGGTGACGAAGCGAAAGTCCGCTCCGAGCAGGCCCAGCGCTGCCGCCACCGAGAATAACTTCGTCACCGACGCCGGCAAGAACATCCGATCGGCGTTGAGCGCAAAGACGATCTCGCCGGTCTTGGTATCGACAATCAGGATGCCCCAGTGCGATTGGCGATAATCGGGACCGTTGATGACCTCTTCGACACGCGGGGCCAGACGGTTGACAGCGTCGCCGATGACTGCCGTCGGCACGATCTGCAGGCAGGCCAGCGCCAGGACAAACGCGACCAGCGGGCGGCGACGGAAACGGGACATTGATCACCTCCCAAGCCCACGGGTTGCAACCCGTGGGCTTCCGACGCCCATCAATCACCGCGCAGCGACAGCCCATACTGGCGCAGTTTCTCGCGCACCTCGTTGAGCGACGTCATGCCGAAGTTCTTCGCTTCGAGCAACTCGTCGGCGGTGCGGTTGACCAGTTCGCCCAGCGTATTGATTCCCAGCCGGTTCATGCACTTGCGCGCCCGCACCGACAGGTTCAACTCCGTCACCGGCTTGTTCAGCACCGCCTGCTCCTGATCGGAGAGCGGCTGCTGCGCAGGGAAGCGACGCTCGTAGCCGGTCCCCTCCTCCAGCGATTGGCCAATCCGCAGGCCCTTGCTGGCCAGCATATCCTTGATCTCCTGCAAGGAAGTCTCGCCGAAGTTCTTGCTGCTGAGCAGCTGCTGCTCGCTGACGCGCGTCAGGTCCCCGAGCGTCCTGATGTTCATCTTCTTGAGGCAATTGCGGCTGCGCACCGACAACTCGAAGTCCGTGACGGGTATCTCTAGCACCTGGCTGAAGCGGCTGGTCGCGATGTCCTCATCCGGGTTGTAGTACATCGTCTGCGAGGCCATCGAGTCGCGCAGGAACAGCCGGGCGTGCTCGTTGAGCGGATCGGCGGCGAGGATCTTGCGATAGCAGTCTACCGCCTTGTCGTACTTGTCCAGGTCTTCGTAGAGCACGCCGAGGTTCATCAGCACGCCGGCATGGACCGGCGGATGGTTCAGGCAACGCTCGTAAAAGATGACAGCGTCCTCGTCGTTGCCGGCGAGGTCGTTCGCGTGGCCGAGTTGGAACAGGGCGCCGGTATGGCCCGGGTCCAGTTTGACGGCTTCTTCGAGCGAGCGGACCGCGGCGATCCGGTCGCCCTCGGCCAGCAGACAACTGGCGACCTGGAAGTGGTACTCGGCGTTGTGGGGGGCCTGGTCAGTCAGTTTGGCGAGAACGGCGCGCGCCTGCGCAATGTCGCCCTTGTGCCGGTAGATGCCGGCGCGCTGGAGTTGTACCTGGGCTGCGTTGTAGCCGGACTTCTCCGCCTTGTCGAATGCCTTCAGGGCCTCGTCGTACTCGTGCCGCTCGACCAGCGCACGGCCGAGATAGAACCCGGCGAGGGCGCCCTCGGCTTGCCGGAGATGCTCGATGGCCTCGCCGAGATGGCCGAGGAAGAACAGGGCGATGCCCAGTTTCAGATGCCAGCGCTTGGCCGCCGCGCCGGTCGCTGCCTCGGCCTTCTTCTGCAAGGTGTCCGTCACGTCGCGCAGGGTGCGGTACTGAGTCTTGCCCTGCGCCAGCGCCTCGCGGATTTTCTGCACCGTGCCCGCGTCGCAGTCCTCGCGCTCGACCAGCAGCGCTTTCAAATCGATCAACATCGCCTGGATCGCCTCGACCATATAACAAACCTCCGGCTCGAAGATGGGTATCCGCTGCGTTCCCTCAAAAGGCAGGGGGGGAATGTGTTAGTATAACGGGGCGTCGGACCTCCGCAAGTGCAGCGGAGTATACCTATACGTTTATACACAAAGAGCGGCGAGCGGCGCGGCGTGAGCCCGCCGGTAAAGACAAGCACCGGCGGGCTCA
>DASPXY010001226.1:0-2785 GCA_035637055.1 Gemmataceae bacterium
TAAGCGAGGGAGTAGGAGACTCCCTCGCTCACGCTTCGGGTTGGTGTCGTTTGGATTATTCACAACGGGTCGGTTGGACCGTGGGGCCGCGCTGTGGGATATCGGTCTTGCGCAGGAAGACGAGGGTGTGATTACACATCCGGATTTCGTCGCCGGGGTTCAGCCGGGTCGGACCGCTAATCTTGTTGCCGTTCAGATAGGTGCCGTTCTTCGAGGCGACGTCGTGCAGCTCGCAGCGGTCGCCTGTTGTGTGGATGAGGACGGCACAGTGCCGCCGCGAAACGTACGCGTCCTGCAGGACGACGTCATTGTCCGGCATCCGGCCGACGGTGTTCAGGCCGACCTTGAGCGGGTAGATGTAGTCGGTGTCCATCAGCACATAAGCGGCACAAGCATTCGCCCCAGGCACGTTCTGGATGGCGGTATTGTGCTCGCTCAGGCCAGAGAGGAACTCGCCTTGACGTTCGGCGGCCATCGTCTCGCCGCCGCGCGCACCCAACAGTTTCTCCCGGGCCGCGCGAAACTCCTGGCGGCGTGGGGCTTCCAGGTGAACACTATTGAGACGGGCGTCAACCATGACCGGATCGCACCTTCTAAGGTGAAAAGGGGCTCATCTGCGCGCAAACCCTCCCGCACCTATTGAAATGCTACCGCACGCATCAGGTATGTCAAGGGGAATGTTCACAGAGTTGCTCGTTGTGAGCTGCTCGTAGTTCCGCCTTTCAGGCGGGTTGACGTCAAGCCGCCTAAAGGCGGAACTACGAACAACGACTCGCTCACCAGCCGTAGAGGAAGAAGTACGTCGGCAGCATGCGGTCGTTGGCGCTCTGCCCGTCGAGGGTGAGGTACACGCCGAGCGTCGTCGCTGGCGGCCCAGGGTTGTCGTCGCCAGCCTTGCCACGCGTGTGCCGTCCCAGCGCCAGCAACTCGAACGCCGTGAACCGGCCCGCTTTCTGATCGTACGTCGCCGTGCCGATCAGGTCCGGCTGGTAGGTGCGGACGTACGGATCATCGGCCCCGAGTTTCGCCTTGCCCTGAAAACGCACCTCGACCTTGTCGCCCTTCACCGCAGTGACCTCGGCTACCAGCGACGCCTCCTTGATGTCCTCGGTGTGCCAGTAGAACGTGGGCTCGTAGTTGGTGCCGAGGTTGAACGTCACCAGGCGCTCCAACAGCGGCCGCGGTACTGCTGAGCGGGCGCCAACGCCCAACTCCGCCGGCAGGAGCTTGCGCGCCTCGTCCTTTTTGTACCACAAACGATCCAGTTTATAGTAAAAAGGATGACGCGTGTCGTCCTCGACCCGGATGCCCTTGGAGGTCAGGCCGCGTGTGACGACGCGCAGTTCCAGGCCGTCCTCGGGCGGCTTGACGCCGGCAAATTGCCGCGCAATCTGGTCGGTCTTGGGATCCGGCGCCGCAGGGAGGAGTCGTTCCTTCTTCGGCAACTGCTGGTAGAGCGCCAGGCCCTTGCGCATCTGACGTAAGGTCTCCTCGGGGTCGGAGACGTTGTTGCTGCCGGCCAGTAGCCGGCCGCTCGGCGTGACGACGTACATGCCCTGGACGTGCCAGTGGTCCATGCCGTTCTTGCCGCCGAACTCGGTGCGATTCATGGCGCCGAAGACGAGCTTGTACTCAAGTTCGTTCTTCTTCGCGTCGCGGAACTCTTGCGGGGCGCCCACGGCGGGCACGAACTGCTTCATGAGCTGGATCACACGGGAGTCGCTACAGACAAACTGTCTGGTTTTGACGCCGTTCTGTCAGCAGCCCATGCGCGGATCGCCCTCGTAAATCCAGAAGAAGATCGGCCTGTCTTCCTTCTGGGCCTCGGCCAGGGCGTCGAAGAAGGTGCCCTTCCAGGCGATCTGGTCCCAGGCGCGCTCGCCTTGCTTGACCTCGACCAGGTCGCGATACTTCGCGAAGTTGTCCGGGGTGAGTTTGTCGGTCTGGGCCGCAGCTCGGGCCGCAGCGACGAAGATCAACAGGGTAGCGGCCGCCTGTCGTACGCGCATGGAAGTCTCCTTGGAAGAATCCGGTTCCTCGGGTGTCAAGGGTCTGTGGTTGGAGTCCCGCCTTTAGGCGGTCGGGCTACGACCTCCGTTGTGGCACGGTCTCCTGACCGTGCCACGGCTACTGACCGAAGGTCTCCGGGAGTAGCGGGAGACCTGCGGTCAGGTCAGGTGGCACGGTCAGGAGACCGTGCCACAACGGGGGACCGTGCCACAACGGAGAGTGCCACCGCCTGAAGCGCGGGACTCCATTAGGATATGCTTTTCGCGACGCCTCAGCGGACAACGACCGTCTCCTCGGTGCCCAGCGGGTCGCGCGCCGCGGTGGCGACGCGCTGCTGCTCGACCTGCTGCTCCTCCCAGAAGCGCGCCAGCGCCACCTGGGCGCAACGTTCCTGGAACTGAGCCGGCGTCTCCTGCAAGTCCGGGAAGCGATCGACGAACGCCACCATGCGCAGGTATTCTTCCTCGTACTCGCCGAGGATCCGCCGCGCCATCATTTTCTTGTCGGACGTTTCCATGTAGGTCAGCTCGACCGCCTTGTCGATGCGGCCGGGGCGCGTGCTGATGAACTCGACGGCGCCGTCGGGCAAGCGTCGCGGCTGGCCCAGCGCCGGGTCCACCTTGCTGACGTCGTTCGTCGTGATGACCGTGAAGACGCCCTCCGAACGCTCGACGCCGTCGAGGCAGTTGAGCAGCGTGTCGAACGACAGGCCGCCGAGCGACGAGCCTTCGCTCTCGTTGCCGTCGCCGTCCTCGTCGTTCTTGTTGCCCTTCTT
>DASPXY010001227.1:0-5046 GCA_035637055.1 Gemmataceae bacterium
TGATGACCGACGTGGGCGTGCTGGCGAAGATGAAGGCGGCCGACGGCCGGTTGGGCCAGTTGCTCAAGAGCGGCAAGAGCGACGAGCAGATCCTCGATGAGCTGTTCCTGGCGACGTTGAGCCGCTTCCCGCGGCCGGCGGATCGGCAATTCTTCGCCGAGAACCGTGCTCGCGCCCGGGACCGGGCTGCCGCTTTCACTGACGCTTTATGGGCGCTTATCAACACGCGCGAGTTTATACTCAATCACTAACCTGTATTGGCGAGCGGGGGGCACAAGCCCCCTGATTCTTGCGAAACATCAGGGGGCTTACGCCCCGCCAAGAGAATATTTGTGAACTCGATCCAGTCCGCCTGTGCAGCCCTGGCAGGTCGGACATCTCAAGGGGGGAATCAGGGCGTAAAGGATCTGATCATGGCCAAGTTTACCAAGACGGACTGCGAAGGGTTCGCCCGTCGCGACTTCCTCAAGATCGGCGCCGCCGGTCTGTTCGGGCTGAGCCTGCCGCAACTGCTGCAGCTCGAAGCCCGGGCGAACAACGCTCCGGCCAACGGCCGGCAGCGCAATCAGCGGGCGACCTCGGTCATTATGGTCTGGCTCGCGGGCGGGCCGGCCACCATTGACATGTGGGACCTCAGGCCGAATGCCGCCGAAGGCGTCCGCGGCGAGTTCCGCGAGATCGACACGAACGTCAACGGGATTCGCATCAGCGAACACCTGCCGCGCATGGCACGCGTCGCCGACAAATGCACCATCGTCCGCTCACTGCACCACACGATCCCGGCGCACGGCCCCGCCACGGTCTTCATGACCACTGGCAATCGGCCGACACCCGCTCTGCAATATCCGGCTCTCGGCTCGCTGGTCACGCGGCTGATGCCGGCCGCCCAGGGCGTGCCACCCTACGTCAGCTTCGCCGAACTGCGCAACGGCTCGGCCGGCCAGGCGGGCTACCTCGGCACCTCGTACAACCCGTTCATCGTCGAAGGCGCTGGCGCCGCTAACGGTCGCGGTCCGGCTGCGGCCAACCTGCGCGTGCGCGGCATCACCCTGCCGACCGGCTTCACGCTCGAAGAACTGGAGAATCGCGATCGCTTGCTCCGCGGTTTCGACCAGGGGTTTGAGGCGGTCGATCGCAACGCTGATCTCGTCGATGGCCTCGACGCCTTCCATCGTCAGGCGCTCGACATTCTCCGCTCGGACCGGACGCGCAACGCCTTTAACCTCACCCAGGAGCAGGACACCCTGCGGCAGCGCTACGGCATGAATCCGTTCGGCCAGGGCACGCTCGCCGCTCGCCGTCTGGTGCAGGCCGGCGTCCGCTTCGTCACGATCAGCCTGGGCGGCTGGGACACGCACGGCCAGAACTTCAACGCCCTGCGTACCCGCCTGCTGCCGCAGCTCGATCAGACGCTGTCGTCGCTGATTCAGGATCTCGGCGACCGCGGCATGCTTGATAACACGATCGTCTACTGCGCCGGCGAGTTCGGCCGCACGCCGCGCATCAATCGCAACAACGGTCGCGATCACTGGGCCCGTTCGATGGCCGTGGTGCTCGCGGGCGGCGGCTTCAAGCGCGGCTACGTGCATGGCACGACCGACTCGCAGGGTATGGCGCCGTCCACCGACCCCTGCACGCCGGACGACATCGCCAGCACGATGTTCCACAATTTGGGTCTCGATCCGCACCAGGAACTGATGACGCCGACCGGCCGGCCGGTGCAGCTGTTCCGCGAAGGCCGCGTGCTCCCGCGCCTGCTGAGCTAAAGGTGCCCGCCGTCCTGGTTCGTAGTCCCGCCTTTAGGCGGAATCACGTGATTCCGCCTAAAGGCGGGACTACGAACCACGACCCGGTACCTCCCCCCTCTCCTGGCGGCCGACGTTCACTTGGCTGCCGACAATCGTCTTTTTCTGAGAATACCTTGTGCAACCCGCTTTTCTGGGTTGTAATACATTGTCCGCCCCGGACGCCCTGTGTGCAGGGCGACGGCTGGGGGAGGCGGATCGCCCTTTTGAGATACCATTTCGTGCGAAAGGGGAAAACTCGCCATGCGTAGACGGTGGATCATGCCGGCCTTGCTGCTCGGGCTGGGGCTTGGACTGCTCGTGCTGGCGCGCCAGGCGGCGAGTGCCGATGAACAGACCGACAACATCGCCAAACTGATCAAGCAACTCGAAAGCAACCGCTTCGCCGACCGCGAGCGCGCCGCCAAGGAGTTATTGCAGGTTGGCGCGCCCGCCCTCGACGCTCTCAAGAAGGCCAGCACCAGCGAGAATCTCGAAGTCCGCCGCCGCGCGAGTGACCTGGTCGAGCAGATCGGCACGAAGAGTCTGCTCGACCCGAAGCGCCTCCGGCTGAACTTCAAGGACATGCCGGTGATCGACGCCGTCGATGAACTGGTCCGCCTGAGCGGCTACAACATCCAGATCCAGGGCGACCCCGCCGGCCTGGTCAAGCGCAAGGTGACGCTCGACACGGGCGAGACGACGTTCTGGCAGGCGTTCGATCAACTCTGCCAGAAGGCCGAACTCGTCGAGATCCCGGCGCCGGCGACGCAGCCAAATCCGCTCCCGCAAGATCCGCTCAATCCCCGCCTGCGTCCTGGCATTCGGTTGCAGATATTGCCGTTGCCGGGCGCGCCCGGGAAGAGAAACCCGCTGCCGAAACTGCCGGGTTTGCTCGACGCGATGGAAGGTCTCAACGGTGCTTTCGTGCTGCAACAAGGGGCGCAGCAACCCGGCGCCGTGCCGTTCCAGTTTCCGCAGTTTCCGGGCGGCGACGACAAGGAGTTGCAACAGATTCAGAAACAACTCCAGGAGCAGATGGAGCTGATGATGAAGTTGCTGCAGCAACAACTGCAGCAGATGCAAAAGGGCCAGGGAGGTCAACCCGGTTTCCCTGGTCTGCCCGGTCTTCCGGGCCAACCCGGAATGCCCGGCCAAGGTCTCCCCGGGTTGCCGGGCGGGTTGCCGAAGAATCAGCAGATGCTCAACCAGCAACTCCAGCAGATGCTCCAGCAACTCCAGCAACTGAGGCAACTCCGCCAAGGGGGCATCCAGGGCTTGCAGCCCGGTCTGCCAGGGATGCTGAACCGTCCCGGAGCCGAACCGCCGCCGGAGCCGGAAGTGCGGCAGATCAACGTCCGCGACGGCAAACCCGTGCAGGTGCCGACCTTCTACGCCGGCGCCGTGCGGCTCCGCCTGTTGCCGGTGGGAGACGCCGCTCAGCAAAAGCAGGATCGCGAGGTCGTGATGGCGGTCGAGGTCTCGGTCGAGCCGAAGGTCTACAGTTTTGCGGTGCTGGATGGCTCGCGGATCGAGAAGGCCGTTGACAACCAGGGCCAGGCGATGGAGGCAACGCTCGCGACGGGCTACGCCCCGGTGGCGCGGGGCCAGCGGGTGCCGACCACGCGGCAGACGTTGCTGCGGGTCAAACTCGGTGAGAAGGAGCCGAAGACGCTGCGCGAACTGAGCGGCCACCTCGCCGGCCAGGTGCTGGCCCAGAGCGAGCCGCTGATCGTGGTGGACGACATTTTCAACGCGGCCGGCAAGACGATTCGCGGCGACCGCGGCGGCTCCATCGAGGTGTTCGCGGTCGAGAAGAAGGGCGACGGCGAGGTGCAAATCCAGCTGCGTCTGGAGAACCCGCCCTTCCAGGCGGGCAACATCCAGCCGGCCTCGGTGCCGGCGTTGGTAGACGCCAAGGGTGAGAGCTACCAGCTCGCCGGCATCCCAGGACGCGGGCGGCGCAGCAACGGCCGCGTCATCACGCAGGAGTTGACCGTGCTCTACCGGGCCAACCCCGGCCAGGGCGATCCCGCGAAGTTGGTCCTCAACGGTGTGCTTCCGGTCGTCGTGCAGGTGCCATTCGCGATGGAGAATGTGCCCCTTCCCTGATGCCCAGGCGCACGGTACGCCCGAACAACACAACGGCCGGCAGCAGACATCTGCTGCCGGCCGTTGTGTTGTTTGGGGGCAGCCACACGCGGCACCTGAGCCTCCTTGGGCTTGACGCCGGCGCGGCGACAGGTTATCGCCACGAACGAGTCGCGCGGAAGAAACACACGGCGTCACCGTGCGCGTCGGGCGCGGCGAGGAGGCAGTGACATGCGACGCAACAAACTGTGGCTCACGGCGGCGCTGCTGAGCCTGATGGCGGGGGCGGGCTGCTGCGCCTGGTGTGATCGCTGGTGCCCATCGCGTGCTTCGGCAGTGCCCGCCAGCTATGCGCCGGCGGGTCAGCCGTGTTGCTGTCCACCACCATGCCAGCCGTGTTGCCCCACCACCACGACTGTCGGAACCATGCCGCCCGTGGCAGTGCCGCCACCGCCGGCCCAGGGATGGGCGCGGAACGGCTGCTCGTGCAATTGAGACCCCCAAACCGTAGAGGTGAGGGTGGATCACTCAGGACGGACGCGCAGGGTGTAGTGGGCCTCCGCCGGATGGAACTCCCCGCCGCCAGGGGCCAGATTCCGCAGCCGCAGCTCATACACGAACCCCGCTCGCAATTCGCCGAGGCGCAGCATCACGCGGCGACCATCCGGCGCAACCGTGACGTCCTTGACCTTCTCGGTGCGACGGTCGCGGTCGGGACCACCGTAGGCCGGCGTCGCCTCGCGACGATACGATTCGATGCTGTAACTTGCCGCCTGCCCGGCGAGTTTACGGTCGATCGGCCGGAAGAAGTCGATGGTAAAACCGTCACGCATCGCCCGCACCTCGGCGACGCCGCACGGCAAGCGCTCCGGCTCGACGCGCACGCGCACCACCTCCCCGACATTGTTCCCTGCGCCCCAGCCACTATCGCGAATGCTGCCGACGTACAACTCCCCGCGCGGCGACACCTCACAGACCAGCGGCCCAAGGAAGCCGCGCGCCGTATCCTGCGGCGGAATGCTGAGCGGATAAGCGGCCCCCTGGAAGGTGTCGCCGACGCGCTGGAGTGTCATGCGGATCAGGCGGCGCGTGTCGTATTCGCAGCCGATCAGGTGCCCCTCCAGCGGGCCGAAGAGGTCGCGGCCGAGTTTGTCGCGGAGTGCCTTCGGCG
>DASPXY010001228.1:0-3274 GCA_035637055.1 Gemmataceae bacterium
CTTGAGCGCATCGACCGTCACCAGCATGCCGCTGCCGCCCTTCTCGTCGAGGGCCACCTGCCGCCCGCTCACCCCCGCCACGCGCCAGCGCCGCGGATGCAGACAGCGCAGCCCCAGGTCCGGGTTCTCGTAGAGCAACAGGGTGTTGTCCTCGTTCGGCTCCAGCGCCAGGCCGCGCAGTCCCTCGTCGCTCAGTTCGCGCACGCGCGGCTGCGGCCGCCGCGTCAGCACAAAATTCCCCTCCACCTTGCCGACCACCTTGCCGTCCTTGTCGAGCATCTGTTGCACGCCGCTCAATGACAGATAACTGAGATGATTCGACTCCATATCGAAGAAAAAGTAACCTTCGAGTTGATGGCGACTGCGGCCGTCCTCGCCGACACCGCTGACGGTCCCGCTAAAACTGATCCGGGCGTGCCTCCGTCCCGAGAGCGTCGCGAACTGCTCGAGTTTGCACCCGACCGTCCCCGCCTCGATGCGCTCCAGGTCCGTCAATTCCTGTACCGCCTCCAGGCTGGCGTTCCAGCGGTCTCCGGACGACACGGCACCGGCCGGCAGCAGGCCGTTCAGCGCCGGCGTGAAAACATCGGTCCGGACCTGATCGATCTCGCCCCACAGCAGCGGGCCGTCCGGCGAATACGGCACCTCCGACTGGGCCAGGCGCAGCAGCACCAGTCGCCGCACCGCGGGGCGGATCGTGCTCTCCTGGTCCTGCTCGCCTACCTTGCGCTGGAACTCGACCCGCCGATAGAGGCGAACCGTCTTACCGACGCGGCCGTCCTGTCCCTGAGCCAGTACGCGCTCGTCGTACTCGATCGCGCTTTTGCCGGTGACCGTCAGCGATTGCGGCCCTTTGTCCTTCTCCGGCGGCAGCGTCAGTGTGCCGGTCAGTTCGACCCGCGTACTGACGTGGTACTCGTAGCCGACGGCAAACGCCTCTCGGAGTCGGACGGGAGCCTGCGCGGCGGCGGAGGGAACGGCGATCAGCATGCCGAGCAGGGCGAGGAGTGACGGTGGGAGAACCCCTCCCCCCAACCCCCTCCCCCAAAGGGAGAGGGGGAGCAAGACACAAACGCCGCTTCTTCTCCCCCTCTCCGTTTCGGGGAGGGGGTTGGGGGGAGGGGTTCTGAGCCAGAAACGGGCGCGCGTGCGCATCATAAGCACACTCCCTTTCGGTCAAGAGACCAAACGAAAGCCGCTCGTCCGCGTTCGCCGGTTGTGCGGCGACGGGGTTTGCGGTTGTTAGAGAAGGGAACGAATACCGGCCGTTTTGGATGATCTGCCGGCGCCCGGTGTCCGCTTCTCCTCAGATTCTACCCTTCGACCCAGAAGCAGGAGCGGCGCAAGCCCCACGCCGGCAAGCGTTTTTCTTTCCGACACGTGGGAACTTTCCGGTGTAGCGAGAAGGCGAATTTTGCACGACTTGCGGCGATGGCTGAATAATGGTCAGTCGGGCTTGCAAATTTGAACAATGGGAGTGTAAGTTAGTACATACGACAGGACGCAAGCCCACCCTCTCCCTTCCGACCCAGGGGAGCCGCCGTGGAGAATGATGCGATGGAAGCCATGACCACTGAACGACTTGCGGTTTTGTCACGAGGCGGCGAGCGCCCCGGTGCGCAGCGAACCACCTGAGGTTGGCATACTGTTTGCGAGGATAGGGGCGGCGATGAAGAGGCGAGGAGCAACGAACGTCAGAGAAGGAGGCGGAATAAATAGGCGACTGATGCGAATAACTTGATGACAGTGACCTGTCATCCGCTCTTGACCACCCCCCTGAACCCTTCCGTTCGGGTGGGGTCTCTAACAAGTAGAGATCATCGCAATTGACGCAGTGGAGGAGCAATCCGGTTTTTTCTGGCCCGCTCAACAGAGGCCAAACGTAATGTGAAAGCCCGGCCGCTCCCGTGGGAACGGCCCGTGAACAGAGAACGGGAAGGAATCGACAGGCAGCGCCTGCGGTGGCTCCCAGGTAACCGCGGCGCGATAGCGGTTGGCGGTCGCAACCAAGGCCCCAATCGCAAAGGAGTGAAGGCCGTGACCAACTTCAAACACCCGGCTCTGAAGCAGTTGACGGATCAACAAGTTCGCTTCGTACCGCCGGCGCGCCGCATGGATCAGCTGGCCCGCGCCGAGCACTTGCTGGCGGAAATCGACCCCGCCAAGCAGTATCCGTATCAGTTCATCTGCTACCGGATCACCGACTACCGCCCCGATGCGTACCCGGATTTGTTGATCGATGGCAACGACTTGATTCACGACCTTGGCCTGTTGATCGCGGAACTGGCCTGTTCGCTGCCGGCGGTGCCGGTCGAGCAGGTCGCCGAGCAGGTGTTGTCCCTTGAGGATCTCAGCAAGAAATTGAACGTCACGCCGAAGACCATTAATCGCTGGCGCAAGCGCGGCCTGATCGGCTTGCCGGTGCTGTGCAACGGCCGCCGCCAGGTCGGTTTCCTGCCGTCGCTGGTCGATCCGTTCCTGCTCGCCAATCAGGATCGCGTCGAGCGCGGCGGCCGCTTTTCGCACTTGACGGAGCTGGAAAAGGATGAAATCCTGCGCCGGGCCAGGCGGCTGGCGCGCGTGCCGGCAGGCACGTTGACCGAGGTGAGCCGGCGGATCGCGCGCCGCCTCGGGCGTTCGACGGAGACGGTGCGTTACACGATCAAGAACTTCGACCGCGAACACCCCGAGCAGGCCCTTTTCCCAGCCGTCACCGGGCCGCTCGACGAAACGACGAAGCAGACAATTTACAGCTCTTACCGCAGAGGTATCGCCGTGGATACGCTAGCCAAGCGCTTCTCGCGCACGCGTACGTCAATGTATCGAGTCATCAACGAGGTAAGGGCCAAACGTCTGCTCAGCCAACCGCTGGAGTACATCTACAATCCGTGCTTCGACGACCCCAAACTCGAAGCGGAGATCCTGGCCCCGATGCCGGGCCTGGAAGCCTTTGAGAGTGGCCGCCGCCAGGCGCGCATCCCGAAGGACGCCCCGCCAGAGTTGGCGCCGCTCTACGAGATGCCGCTCTTGAGCAAGGAGCAGGAACAGCACCTGTTCCGCAAGATGAACTTCCTCAAGCACAGGGCCAACCTGCTCCGCCAACGGATGTGCCGGGACGACGCGGAATTTCCGAACCAGGTTGATCCAGCCAGGGTCCGCATCCAAGACCTGAAGCAGATTGAGGAGTTGCAGGACCAGGCAGGCCGCATCAAGGACTTGCTTATCAATTGCAACATGCGGCTGGTGGTGTCGATCGCCAAACGGCACGCCGCCC
>DASPXY010001229.1:0-5575 GCA_035637055.1 Gemmataceae bacterium
TGCCATCGGTCAGCCCCGTCTGCACCCGCACGGGTCTCACGAAACCGCCGTCCCGCACCCACACGACGCCTTGGCCTTCGCTCAGTCTGGCTCCAGTGCCGGCATCGGGGGCGATCTGCTCCCGTGTCGGCTGCCACCGCAGGGCGGTGTTGGGCACGACCGGCACGTTGTCGCGGCGGCTCACCTCGAACTGCACGTTGGCGGTCAGGTACGGCAGCAACTTGCCGCTGGAGTTGTCCGTGCTGATCACGACGGTGTAGGTGACGACGTTCTGAGTCATCGTTGCGTTGAGGCGGATCTGCGCTACCTGCCCCTGAAAGGTCTCGCCGGGGAACGCATCGACGCTGAACGTCACCGGCTGACCGGGGTGAATGTGGCCGATGTCCGCCTCGTTGACGGAAGCCCAGATCTGCATGCGCGTCAGATCCTTGGCGATCAGGAACAGGCTCGGCGCGTTCAGGCTGGAAACTACGGTCTGCCCGACGTTGACGCGGCGGTCGATGATGACTCCCTTGACAGGCGAGGTGATCGTGCAGTAGCCGAGGTTGATTTCGGCCTGCCTGAGCGAAGCCTGGGCCTGCGCAACCATCGCGTCGCCAACCGCCAGGCCGGCGCGCGCCGTCTCGTAGTTCGCCTGGGCCAGGTCGTAATCGACGCCGGCGATGGCGCTGGTCCGGCCAGTGTTCAGGTTCTGAGCACGGGTCCACTCGCGCTCGGTCTGGGTGACCTTCGCCTTGAGTTGCGTCAGGTCGGCCTCGGCCTTGACGAGGTTGGCCCGTGCCTGTTCGACCTGCGTTCGGTACACCGAATCGTCGATACGAGCCAGGACCGTGCCGGCCTCGACGCGCGTGCCGTAGTCAATGGCCTTGCCCGCGTCGCGCGGATCCTGGCCGAAGGTTAGCACCATGCCGGCGACCTGGGCGCCGATATCGACGACTTCTTCGGGTTCGAGGGTGCCGGTGGCGGCGATGGTGGCGACGACGTTGCCGCGCTTCAGCTTGGCGGTCCGGTAGTCCGACGTCGGGGCGCCTGAGGCGCGCGTGTACCACAGGCCCACGCCGCCCGCGGTCACGCCGACGAGAGCGAGCACGATGAGGAAACGCTTCATGGGAATCCCCCCTGGATGTTCTGCGATTTCATTAGGATGCTAACTAACCATCTCACAGGAAGAACGTAGCGGCCCCGCCGACTTGCGCGCGCAGGGTTGAAATGTTCACGCCCCACGGTGCCGCGTCCTCGCATTGCTCGGCTGCCGCCGACTGGCTACCATGACAGGAACGGCCCCATCGGCAAAGGAGGCACAAGTTGTGAGCGTACTGGCAAATCTCTGGCTATTCGGCAAACCGGGACACGAACTCAACGAAGGCGGCGACGTGACTGGCCCCGAAATCCGGGCGTTGGCGGAATGCCTGTCCGAGCGTCTGCAGCGGGCCGCCGACATCGTCGAGAAGATGACCGGCGCCGGCTGGGACGCGCAGATGGGCCTTTATGACGTCATGCTCTCGCATCCCTACGTCCGCACCGAGGCCGACGCCCGTACACGCCTGGACGACCTGGGCATCGACCCCGACGAGGTCTGCCTGATGGAGTTCGAGGACGAGGAAGACTTCGAGGACGACGAGGAACAGGAATTTGAAGGAGAAAGCGCCAGCGAGGAGTGATGCCGGCCAGGTAAAGTTCTCCCCTCTCCCCTTGCGGGAGAGGGGAGGAGCAGTTCTTCAGGAGGGCCAATGTCCGCCGATCCGTCCCCTTCCCCACAAACCGCCCCGCCGGCGCCAGCCCCCGCCCCGGCGCCATTGCCGGTCCTGAATGTCGCGGAGCGGCGCATTCTCGGCGTGATGGTCGAGAAGGCCAAGACCACCTCGGACGGCGGTCCCATGACCGTCAACGCGCTGGTCACCGGCAGCAACCAAAAATCAAACCGTGACCCGATCCTCAATCTCTCCGAAATGGACATCGAGGAAGCGCTGCAGCGTGCCCAGCAGAAGGGCCTTGTCAGCAAGATCACCGGCGGCCGCGTCGAGCGCTGGAAGCACCTGCTCTACGATGCCTGGCGCGTCAACAAGGTCGAGATCGCCGTCCTTGCCGAGTTGCTGCTGCGCGGGCCGCAGACCGAGGGTGAGCTGCGCAGCCGCGCCAGCCGCATGGAAGACATCAGCGATATCGAAACGCTGCGAACGATCCTCAAGCCGCTGACGCAGCGCGGCCTGGCGGTGTATCTATCGCCCCAGGGCAAACGCGGCACGATGGTCACGCACGGCTTCCACGCGCCGGCAGAACTGGAGAAATTGCGGACCGCTCACAGCGCTGGCGGCGCTGACGAAGAAGAGGTAGTGCCGCGCACCGCTGCGGTTGCCGGGGTGCCTGTCGAGCGGGTGGAGGCGCTGGAAGCGCGGCTCACTGCCGCGGCGGCCGAGATCACGGCCCTGCGGACGATGGTGGCCGAATTGCAAGGGCAGATGAAGACCCTGGCGGAAGAGCTGCGCGCGCTCAAAGAGGCGTTGGGAGCGTGACGCGCTCCAGTTGGCATCCTTGTCGCGGAATCCTGGCGAGTATCCCCTCAACTTGCCCGGTAAACGAGCCGGAAGTGACTATGTTCCTTGTCAAGGATTTTTAGCAAACGGAGTTTGCAGGGGCCCGGTACGGCGTCATGTCACGGACCAAGGCATTGGCCAGCACCAACAGCTTCCGTGCCACGGCGATGATGGCGACCCGCCCGGCCTGGCCGCGCGCCTTCAGGGCGGCGTCAATCGCCTTCCTGCGCGGGCAATGCCGGATGGCGGCGATCGCCGCCTGCTACAGGCCCATACGGACCTTGCGGCGCCCGCCGCGGATGTGCCGCTGCCCCAGGTGCGTGCCGCTGTCGTCGTTGCAGGGGGCCAACCCGACCAGCGCCGCGATGGCCTGACGGCTGTGCTGCCCCAACTCCGGCAGGTAGGCCAGCAGGGTGCGGGAGACCTGCGGCCCGATGCCCGTGATCGTCTGCAGGATCTCGTCGCGCCCGGAAGGCGGCGTTCTGCTGATCCGGTCCCTGCGTCCTTCCAGGTCCCGGATCTGGCCTTCGCGGTAGTCGCTGTGCTGCGCGATGCTCTGCAGGACTGGGGCCAGGCCTGAGCCACGGTCGCGGAGTGCCGTTGGTTCTTCTCCACGGCCAGCAGGCGCACGAGCTGCCCGCGGCGGTCGTCCAGCGCGCGGAGGTCGCGGATTTCCTGGGATGCCAGGGGACGCACCGTGGTGGTGGCGACTTCGCCGAAGTGGCGATGACGGCGGCATCGAGGGTGTCGGTCTTGGCCAGGTAGTTCATGGCCTTGGCGAAGTCGCGCACCTGGCGTGCGTTGACGACGGCGGGGAGGCCCTCGGCCAGCAGGGCTCCGACCGCGGCCTTCTGGTAAGGGCCGGTCGATTCCAAGGCGAACTCAGGAAAGTCGCCGGGAGGCGGACCACAACTTCCGGTCGGACTCACGCGGTCCAAGCGGTCAACGGTCTCGTCCCCCCCAGTGGGCTGCGTCTTCCTCGGCCCAGTTTCGAGTGGGCTTGGAGTGGAGAAAAACAATCGACCAGCGTCAGCGACGGACTCCCTGGCCCGTCGCTGACGCTTCCGGCTCGGAAATGACAGTGCTGGCACAGGCATCAGTCCCCCCGAGCATCGGGCGGGAGAACCAACTGCGTACCTACTGGGAGGAACTGTGCCGGGTTCAGGTTCGGGTTCAGGTCCGAGTTCAGCTTGTAGATATCGTTCCAACGTTGGCCATTGCCCAGCGTCTTTTCAGCGATCCGGAACATTTGCTCGCCGCCGGGCGCCTGCACCCGATACACCTTGATGGCCCGAGAGGCGCTCTGAGCGTTGGCGGGGATCAGGTCGCCCGAACGCACCGCCGGCACCGCTCCTGGGGCGGGCACCGCGACCGGCATCCGCTCGCTGCTCGGCATCTGACCCACCGGCGAGGACAGGCCAGTGGACGTCCTCACCGGCGCCGCCTCCGACGGCAGCGGCTGATAGTTGGGAATCGATTTACTGTAATTCGTCTCCAGGAGATCCAGAGTGGGGTAGTACACCTGCATCCCCGGAGACAACCGTAGCGGCTCGTCGGACCCCCGGAAATGATAGTCGCGATTGTAGCGCTGGAGCGCCTGGCCGTAGCGCTCCGAGCCGTATTTCTTCTTCGACAGGATCTCGAAGGAGGTATCCTCCGGCGAGCAAATGTAGCTCTCGACGTCAAACATTTTGACTTGCGGTGTCAGGCCCACGGAGGGCTGGGGCGCCGCGCCCGGAGCGGGGACGCTGATCGGCGGGCTACCGACGTTCCCCGGAGTGCCGACGGGAGGCGCGCCGATCGGCGCGCGACCGTTGCCGCCGGACCCTGGCGACACAGGGACCGGGGCGCCCGGGAGAGCGCCGCCGTTGAGCGGTTGGCCCATCGCGCGCGCATCGACCCGAGTCACGGCTGCCGGTGTCGGCGCGGCTCCCGGAAGCGGAATCGCGCCGCGGTTCATGGCGCCGTTCAGCGGAGCCGGGCCACCGTTGGGAAAGCCGGGCGCTGGCGGCATATCAGAGAACCCAGGCTTCGCACCAGGCTCCTTGGGGTCGCCTGGCTTCGCTGCCGGCATGGGGTTCCCCGATCCAGGAAGGGGCGCCATGCTCCCAGGCGCCGGCGGCATTGACCCGAGCGGGCCGCTGCCGATCCCCGGTACCGGTGTCGGGCTTGTCCCTGGAGCGCTCGGCAGCGGGTCGCTCAGGGGCTTCGGGCTCGGAGGAACGCCAACCGGCATCGGGTTCCCAGGCAAGGGGTTGCCTGCACCGAGGCCCTTGGGCTCTGGGCCAGGATTGGAAGACAGAGCGCCGGGGAGCGGGCTCGGCCCCTTCTCGCCGCCCGGAATCGGAGCCGGCACCATCGACAATGAACTGCTCGGTGAACCGGGGGCCGGCGGCAGACCAGGCGCCGTCCCCTTCCCGTCCGATCCATTCTTCGGATCGATGGCCGGAAGAGGAGCCGACCCCGGGGCCGTTGGCAGCGGAGAACCCATCGGCGGCTTGACGCTCGGTGGTCCGCTGACGGGCATCAAGGCACTGGGTGGCAAGGGAGCGCCCGCGGCAGGGCCTTTGCTCTCCGGCACAGCAGAGGGCAGCGGCCCGCCAGGAAACGGCGGGTTCGGTCCCTTGTCCATGACGGGAGCGGGGGCCGGGCCAATCGGAGACGGGGCGCCCGGACCATTGAGCAGTCCCGGTGGCGGCGTCAGCCGATCCTTATTCGCCGTATTGTTATCTTTGTTGGGGCCAATACCCGGAGAGGATAGCGCACCAGGCGGTGGAGCGATGCCAAGTTTCTCCGGTGGCGGCAGACCAGCGGAGGGAGATCCTGGCGGCAAAGGAATCGGCGGATTCACTCCCCCGACCGGGGCGGAGCCTGGCGCGGGGAGGGCGCTACTGGGCAACGGAGTTGGACCGGTGAGAGAACTGCTCGGAACCGGGCCAGTGGCGAGCGGAAGACCGCTCGTAGCCGGCTTGGCTGCGTCGCCAGGAGCACCCGGCAGCGGGGGATTGGGAGCTGGTGACGGAGGAATGGCTTCCGTCCCC
>DASPXY010001230.1:0-2340 GCA_035637055.1 Gemmataceae bacterium
AAACACTCCCTTCGCCGCCAGCCACAGCGCCAGCGACACGAGCAGCACCTTTGCAGGCTGAACGCGCGGCCAGCGCCACGACAGTTTGCCCTCCAACCAGGCGATCCAGACCATGACGGCCAGCCCTGCGATGGCGGGGAACAGCGGAAAGCTGTGCCGCGGCGCGTGCTCGGTCATCAGGCTCCAGAGCAGCAGGTTCGGCCAGAGCCAGCAGTGTAGCGCCTGCAGCATCCGCCGGCCGCGTTCGTCCCAGAGCCGCATGAAGCCGGGCCGGAGCGTCAGCAGGGCTACCACCGACCACGGCAAGGTCGTCGCCAGAACCACGAGCGGATGCAGCAACGTGGCCCCAAGCGACCACGGCTTGGGCGAATGGCTCGGGCTGATGCGCTGCATCGCTTCGCGAAACACCGTGCTGGTCAGGTTGTCCCAGCCGCCCAGGGCGCCAGCGGCAATGATCCACGCGGCTACGATGCTCGCGGCCAGGGCAGCGCTGAGCAGGTGCTCTCGCCGCCACAGTAACCGCAACTGGCCGCGCCACCATAACAGGGGAATCGCTGTCGCGTAGAAGAAGGCCGGCGCTGTCCACTTCGTGAGCGTCCCACCCGCGACGCACAGGAGGGCAGCAAGCCACCAACCCCAGTTCGAGGATCGAGGATCGAGGATTGAGGATCGAGGATCGAAAGAAAACTGCGCTGTCTGATCGTTGCCCCCGACACGGTACGCCTCGATCCTCGATCCTCGATCCTCGATCCTCGATCCTCGATCCTCGGATGACTCCAGCGCCCGCAACAAGAACAGGATCGACGCCGTCACCCACGCGACCTGCAGCATGTCGATCTCGGCGGCGCTCGCCTTGTCCAGCCACATGAAGTTCATGGGCACGATCAGGCCGGCGAGCAGGCCGGCGCGGCGACCGAACCGGCGGCCGAAATACCAGTAAAAGAGAAAGACGATCGCTGTTGCCGCCAGAGCGGACGGCAGCCGGGCCGACCATTCGCTGACGGCGCCGAAGGGCAAGCTGCACAGGGCGATGGCGGCGTACATACCCGGTGGTTTGGTGAACAGCGCCTCGCCGTAGAGCGTCGGCACGATCCAGTTGCCGCTGTGCAGGAACTCGGCGGCGATGATGGCGCGCAGCCCCTCGGTGCGCCACAGTTCGCCCGCGGTCAGGCCGTAGAAGAAGAGGAGACCACACCAGCCCAGGAGCAAGGCGACGCAGACCGAGCGGCGATCCAGCAGCGAGCGCGACGCTTGCACTGCGGGAGCGCAGGGCGTTTGCGGTTGCGGGGCAACGGCGGTAGGTTCGGCAACGATGGACACCCGCAGCCTCCTTGCTGCTCAGGTCGTCGGGCTTGATTTTCGTAAGTGAGGGGATTCTACCAGCAAGCCGGAGTGGGAGGGAATGGCAATTTGGGGATTTGACCTGCGCGGCTCACTGGCCACGCGAGACGCTGCCGTGGCGCGATGACGCGATCGGGTAACCCGGCGGCAACGGGCGGCCGGCGACCTCGACGTTGCGCTCGTAGAGGTAATCACGCAGCCGCCGAAACAGCGGGAAACTGTCGATGCTGACCCAGAACGTCACCACCGCCTGCTCGGGGTCGATGCCATCGACCGTCTGCCGGAAGGTCGAGTTCGGCGCCAGGGCCTGCTCGACCGTCTCGCCGCGCTCCCCCGCCAGGGGTTCGATGACCCAGCCGTCCAGGCCGTAGCGGAAATCGGTACGAGTGTCTGGCAGTCCACCGGGGCCGTCGAGCGCGCCGCGTTCGCGCGCGATGGTGTAACGCATCCGGAACGGCCCGACCGGCGCGGTGACGCTCTCCACCTGCCATTGCTGGCGCAGCGTGTCCGCCTTCTCGCGCATGCCGTCGCGGACCTCGGCGAGGAACGCCGCCACGTCCACGAACGCGACGCGCCCGCCCTGACACTCGAAATGCAACTCTTCCAGCCGCACCGGCCGGCTGACCGGTGTGTGATAGCGGAGCGTCTGCTTCGGCGACGGCATTTTTTCCAGGGTGCGGAGATCTTGTTCGAGGCGTTCACGCCGTTGGCGCAATTCCTCCAGGGAGTGTTGAGCGATGGCGACGCTCGCGCCTTGCTGCTTCACGGCATTTTCGACGGTCCCGCGCTCCTTCGCCAGTTCCTCGAATTGCTTCGAGAGCAAGGCGGCCTGTCGGTCGGCCTGTTCGTTGCCGGCCTGCACCTGGTGCAGACGCTGCATCTCGGCGAGCAGACGCTCTTGCGTCTGCCGCAGTTCCTGCCGCTGCCGCTCCAGTTCTGGCTGCAAGGGATCCTCTGGCTCGGGGGCGGGAGCAGACGCGAGGGGTGGAGGCGGAGGCA
>DASPXY010001231.1:0-4438 GCA_035637055.1 Gemmataceae bacterium
TTTGGTTGGGGGGAGGGCGTGGCCCCGGTGGAGGTGGGCGTCGAGATCGACGGCAAAACGCAGCAGGAGACTCTCTCGGCCTTTGTCCTGAACACCGGCAGTCGCTACCGCGACCACGGCAAGGGAGAGGATGTCGATCCGCGGCACCTGGTGAATATCCTGTGCAGTCCAGGGCTGGGGGGCGCGTTGAAGGAGAACACCTTCAAGGCAGACGCTGGGCCGGACCTTCGGCATTTTCACGAGGCGCGCTTGCCTGTGGAGGGTTGGAGCAAGGACTGGCTGACCTACTCGCGGTACAATGGCCTTGTGGTTGCCGGTGGTGAAGTCGAGATCGCTGCCGCGGAGGTGCGCAGCGCTCTCTTCGAGTACACCCAGTGCGGCGGCGTACTCATGGTCGTCGGCCCCTGCAAATCCTTGCCGCCGAGTTGGCAGCGCGCAAAAACACAGCTCCAGGGCTTGACCGCCTACTTTGCGGGCTTCGGGATGTGCCTGGTCAGCGAACAGGGCGGAGTCACTGACTGGGGGCCCGGGCAAGCGCGCGTCCTGACGAGTGCGTGGGGACAGTCCGGAGATCCCTGGCGTCAGCCTCGCTCGCCCAGTGAGGCCAACCGCGACTTTCCCGTGGTGGAGAACATTGCCGTCCCGGTGCGCGGCCTGTTCCTGAGCATGGTCGGCTTCGTTCTCATCATTGGCCCACTCAATCTCTATATACTGGGGCGGAAAAAGCGGAAATTATGGATGCTCTGGACGGTCCCGGCGTTCTCGCTGGCGACCTGCGCCGCCGTGGTGCTGTACATGATCGCGTCCGAAGGCTGGCACGGACACATCCGCGCCGAGGGCCTGACTTTCCTTGATGAGGAGAGCGGGCGAGCCAGTACGGTCGGCTGGATTGGTTTCTACACGCCGATGGCTTCCGGCGATGGTTTGCGTTTCAGCCGTGTGACCGAACTGACGCCGCAGCTGGAGAGTCCACAGCGCTACGGCTACTACGGGGATCGTTCCGCGACCTCGGGTCGAAGCATCGACTGGACCGACGAGCAGCATCTGGGCGCAGGCTGGGTAACGGCGCGGGTGCCGCTCCACTTTCTGCTCCGCAAGAGCGAGGCGCGGAAGGAACGCTTGGCGGTTCACAAGGAGGGTGGTGCGCTCGCCGTCACGAACGAATTGGGGGCCGGCATTCGTGAGTTGTGGCTGGCCGACGCACAGGGGCGCGTCTACACGGGCAAGGACATCGCGCTGGGGGGGCGGAGCGAGCTGACCCCTGCCGAGAAGAAGCTCGCCGGGGTGAACCTCAGCAGCCTCCGCCAGACGTACACAGCGAACTGGCTGAAGGCATTCGAGCACGATCCGCTGACGTACTTGCGACCGGGTTGCTATGTCGCCGTCCTCAATTCGGCACCGTTCATCGAGGACGGTTTGCGTACTTACCAGAGCCGAAAAGGGCGATCCATCGTGTTTGGCATCATGAAAGAGCCAGGTCATGCAGGTTGAAGTTGTTCGCCTGAAGAAGCACTACGGCGCGACCCGGGCGGTGGACGACATCTCTTTCGGGTTCAAGTCCGGGCAGATCGTCGGCTTCGTCGGCCCCAACGGGGCGGGCAAGACGACCACCATGCGCATCCTGGCGACCCTGGATGAGCCGACCGCGGGCAGCGCTTTCGTGGACGGCGTCTCGGTCATCGAGGAGCCGGAACGGGCGCGTCAGCTGGTCGGTTTCGTGCCGGATCACCTGCCAGGCCACCGCGACATGACCGTCCACGAGTACCTGGATTTCTTCGCCCGTGCCCACGGGTTGCGCGGCGGCCATCGGCGGCAGATGGTCGAGCGCGTCGAGGAGTTCACCAGCCTCGTCGGCATCCGCGAGAAATACGTCGTCGCTCTCTCGAAGGGGATGAAGCAGCGCGTCAGTGTGGCGCGGGCGCTGTTACACGATCCGCCGGTGCTGGTCATGGACGAGCCGGCGCATGGTCTGGATCCGCGGGCCAGAGTGGAACTGCGGGAGCTGCTGCGGCTCCTATCCTGGCAAGGCAAGGCGATTCTGATCAGCTCGCACATCCTGGCCGAACTGGCCGAAGTCTGCACCGGCGTGGTCATCATCGAGCAGGGCAAGCTGTTGCGGGCCGGCACGATGGAGGAAATCCTGGCCGCTGACACAGCCCTGCGTACGGTCCAGCTCCGGCTGCTCAACCGTCACGAGGAAGCGATTCGGCAACTCCCTGGAATGCCCAACGTCGCAAAAGCTACTTTACAGGTAGATAATACCGTCGAAGTGGAGTTGCACGGCGCGGAGGAGGCTTGCTGCGACCTGCTGGCGGCCTTGGTGCAGGCCGGCTATCGCGTGGTCGAGTTCCGCCAGCGCCGCGCCGGTTTGGAGGACGTCTTCCTCAACATCACGAAGGGGGAGGTCCAATGAACAGTCGCGGCCTCCTCGGACGGCTCGACGATGGGCTGAATCCGATCGTCGTCAAGGAACTGCGGCAGGCGGTGCGCAGCCGTCTCGTCACGTCGGTGCTCTTGCTCTTCTTGGGAGTGCAGCTGACGTATTTGGCGGCCCGGCTCGTGGTCACCGAGACGGAGGATCACCGAGATCCGATCCGATTCCAGATGCACGGGGAGTTCGAGGGGGGACGCGAAGCGTTCGCGGTGATCCAGGGCATTCTCCTGGGCACCTGCATGCTGTTCCTGCCGATGTACACGGGCGTTCGCCTGGCGGCCGAACGCTCCGAGGTCAACGTCGATCTGCTGTTCATCACCACGCTGCGTCCGCGGGCGATTGTCACGGGGAAGCTCACCGCGGCGCTGGTGCTGGCGCTGATGATCTTCAGTGCGTGCGCTCCGTTCATGGTGTTCACGTACTTCCTGCGCGGCATCGACCTGCCGACGATCTTCTTCGTGGTCGCCATCGACTTCGTCGCGGTGATGGTGACCGTGCAACTTGGCATCTTCCTCGCTGTCGTGCCGGCGAACCGTGTCCTCAAGGGACTGCTCGGCCTGCTCGGTCTGTTCGTGCTGTCCATTCTCTTGACCTACACGCTCGCCGGGACACTGTACCTGCTTTACACTGGGCTGCCGGCCCTCCTGGAGGATCCCGAGTTTCCCAGCGTGCTCGTCGGAGTGTCGCTGATGCTGGTCGCCTTCTTCGGGTTGCTGTTCGTCTGCTCGGTGGCCCTGCTGAACCCGCCGTCGGCCAACCGTGCCCTGCCGGTGCGGATCTTTCTGTTGCTGTTCGGCGTGGCGAGCGGAGGGCTTTTCATCCTCTGGGATCATGACAGCTACGGGGATATGCTGTTTATCGCCTGGATTGTCGGCATGGGCATCCTGTGCAGCCTGAGCCTGATCATTGCGGTCAGCGAACGCGAGCAGTGGGGACCGCGAATGGAGCGCGCCATCCCGCGGCGGTGGTGGCTGCGCTGGCCGACCTTCTTGTTCTACAGTGGGGCGGCCGGAGGCGTGCTCTTCTCGCTGTTGCTCCTCGCGCTGACCGCCGTGCTGGTGCAGGTTCGACGGAACCTGGTCTCGGTCGAACACCTGTTCATGGATTTCCGGGGGGAGTTCGTGGTGCGGGATGCGCGGCAGGTCATCGTCGAGATGATGGGGGCGATGTTCCTGTACATCTACTGTTACGCCCTCACTGCATCCTGGATCCGGCGGGTCTTTCTCCCCTGGCTGCCGAGTGGGTACACCTGGATTGCCGTGTTCGTCCTGCTGGCGGTGGGGTGCGCGGTGCCGTTCCTGACTTCGTTCCTGCTGCTCAACCGCGGGGCGCCGTACGCGACCCACGTCCCCTGGCTATTGCCGAATCCCGGGGTAGCCATCTATGAGTTTCGCGAGCCGCACAGTCTCTATCGATCCGCCTTTTTGATCTTCGCCTGCGTCTGGGCCGGGGCGATCACGCTGGCGAGCCTGCCGTGGTTCGCCCGGCAGGTCCGCGGGTTCCGGCCGTTCGCGAGCAGCGCGGCGGGCCGCTTGCAGGAGCCGCCGACGTTGAGCATGCCATCAGGGCAAATGGACGTGACGAAGACGAGCCCATAGAGTGGTTCTCTCATCCGGGAGATTGGGTTCCGTTGGAGTCCCGGCTTTAGCCGGTCTTCAGTCAGCGCCAGGACCGGCTAAAGCCGGGACTCCAACGGAACCCGCGATCAACCCGTCCGGCGACAGCCCGGGGCGCCGCAGGGCGGCCCACTGCCTTCGCAGCGCATCGGCATGGCGGCAGCGGCGCTCTGTGGTTTGGCGGGCAGGCTCAGCAAACGCTCGACGCGCTCGCCCTGGCACTCGGGACATTGCACCGCCTCGCCGTCGAAGACGAGAGCCTCAAAGGCGTGCTGGCACTTCTGGCAGGTATACTCATACAGGGGCATGGGATACTTTTCCTCTCGTCAAACTCTACGAACGGCGGCGCTTGTAAATTTCGCTGGCGCGCAGGAGAATCTGGCGCTCA